>JACQVJ010000260.1 GCA_016209805.1 Ignavibacteriota bacterium | reverse complement strand
TTGCTACTTTGTTGCCAAGGAGACCGGGGGCCACATATGATTCGAAAACGATAACTATCGCGCACCCCCTCCCTGCCAAGTTTTTTGGGCGGTTAGTTGAAAAGCGGAACCCCAGCCGAATGCAGCTGCCCGTACCGGCAACGATCCTTGCTTCTCTGTCGCTAAGCACTAACTTAGTGTTCACTCTACTCTCACGAAAGACTATAGACGTTGACTTTCTCATCACGCAGCAATTGGCATCGACAGCCCAACCGTTTGTCGCGGCTTCTTGAACAGCGGCGAAGGGGTTGCAAACCAATTCTGGACCTCACCATCTCGAACCCGACTGAATGCGATATCTCGTATCCCGGGGAGGAGATTCTCTCCGCATTGGCTAATCGTCGTGCATTGCGTTACACCCCGGATCCCCGCGGGATTGTCTCGGCACGACAAGCAATCGCAGGATACTATGCGGGGAAAGGAATCAATGTCGATCCCTCACAGTTAGTTCTCACCGCAAGCACAAGTGAGGGCTGTTCATTCGTCTTCAAACTGCTATGTAATCCCGGCGACAGCGTTCTGGTTCCGGTTCCATCATACCCGCTGTTCGAGTTCCTCGCTCAAACGAATGATGTCATCACCGTTCCATATACTCTCCATTATGACGGTGAGTGGCATATCGATATGGATTCAATGAAGAAGGGGATTACACAGGAGTCGAAGGCCATCGTCATCGTGAATCCTCACAACCCGACGGGGATGTTTTTGAAGCGTGGTCGATTGAAGGAGATTTGCCAACTTGCGGAAGAGAGAGGTCTTGCGGTGATCGTGGATGAGGTCTTTGCGGACTATCCGCTTGCTGAAGACTCCGAGAGACTGATTTCAAGTTCCTCAGAATCAAGAGTTCTCACGTTTACACTCAACGGCATTTCAAAGCTTGCAGGATTACCTCAGCTGAAATTGGGATGGATAGTTGTCAGTGGAGAATCGCTTGCGTGCGAGGAGGCGCTGGCCAGACTTGAGCTGATTGCCGACACGTTTCTTTCTGTCAATACTCCGGTTCAGTTGGCGTTGCCTGAACTACTCCGCTGTGGAGCAAAGGTGAGAAGTCAGATTCAGTCTCGTGTCAGGGCCAACTTAGATTCTTTGAGAAATTTCGTAACGCCGGGATCGGCGTGCTCTGTGTTGAAGTGTGAAGGTGGATGGTATGCGGTTCTTCGGGTTCCGCGCACGCGCACTGATGAGGAGTGGGCAATGCAGCTGCTTGACTCCACGGGAGTGTTTGTTCATCCCGGTTACTTCTTCGACTTTCCCGAGGAGGGGTATCTTGTTCTCAGTCTCCTTACTGCGCCTGAGACTTTTGCCCTTGGCGTCCAGGAGTTGATCAGATTCATCCAAACAGGATAAACCTTGATGGATTGATGCTTACCTTGATCCCTTGATTGCGAGACCGATTTTCTCCCGGAGTCTCACAAGCATGTCGATCTCTTGCTGAATCGCTGCCCGGTTTTCAGAATCGTCCGGCATTCCGCTCACAATCTCCTCCGATTGTCGAATCATGTTTATCAGACTTGTGTCGATACTCTGAAGGGCTGCCCTGATGGTCGATTGTGCCTCACCCTTGCGCGTTCTAAACATTGCTACCAAGGTGTCGACAGTTTCTTCCGATAGGTCAAGAAGCTCCGCGCCAAGCTCACGAACATCGCCGGACTTATGGACGAGCAAGCTAAGAACAGCATCTCTTTCCGCAGGAGATCCTGCAGTGGCAATGCGTTTGAAGTCAAGAAAGCTCTCATACTTTGCTTCTGATCCCTCAGCCCTTAGCAGAGAGAGAGGAAGATACTCCTTCTGAGCAAATGCCAGCAACATGGGATAAAACTCGTCCCTTGCTGCGAGCTCGACGCGAGCGAAGTCGATCATATCGCGCTCATGAAGTGTGAGTGTCTGACTTCGAGGAGCCTTCTTGAACAAACTTATCAGTTCATTGAATGCCAGCTTCCTCTTCTTTGCTTTCATGAGCAAATCAACTCGCGCTGAGAAGGCGGTTCCCTGCAGCTCAAGAAGGTAACGTCCGAGTGGATCGAGACGACCCGTAGTCCGCTTATGTGCCAGGACCTTTTCAAGAATGGGGAGCGATTGCTGATCTCCGAGGAGGCCGAGCCAGCGTGAACATTGCACCGCCCGAACCTGTTCCTGTTCAGAGAAGTACAGTGTGCGGGATGAAAGTGCAGCATCGATTCGTCTGACGACATTCCGGCAGCTATCGGCGGCACCTTTCACCCCCAAACTTACAACCATCTCCGCAAGTTCAGGATCGCTTTTCCAGTCTTGTTGTGCAGTTGCATCAACCGCGATCATGATGCAGATCGTCAGGACGATGATATGCGGCGTCTTCATCGGGATTGTCTCCTCATTCTCCGGTTTGGAGTCCGGGATTTGACCAGTCTTTTTCTGTCTTGCAGTCGGGACTGACGATATCTCTCGTGCGCCACTCGGCATAGAACTCCCTGTCGTTCTTCAGTGGGTGGTAGAAACCGGGATGTGTTGTGAAATGAATCCAGCTCGTTCCAATGCTGTCTTCGACAACATTCGGCACGGAGTCATCATCAGGATCGTTCGGTCGCTCGTACACTTTGAACCTGAGCGAGCCTGATCGCTCAATGATGATTCCATTTTTTGTCGAATAGGTTGTTGTTCGTTCCCCAAGTCTCTCAGTGAAGGATTCCAGTCCGTTTCGTTCGGTGACAAAAGTGAAATTCTTGTTGAACGCGCCGTCATCCAGCCAACCGCGATTCACCACGACTGTTAAGACGGTTCCGTTGTCAGTTTCGACTGTGATGGTTGCACTGTGCTTGTCTACCGCATCGCCCCTTTCGGTAACGCTCGCCGATCGTATTGTAACAGCTGAGGAGCTTTTCCCTTCGAATTCCCTGATCAAGTGTTTCTCTGTCCGTCGTGGTCCATACAGACTCTCCCACGCCGCGCCCGTTCTCCAGTTGGCTGTCATGGACTCCCAATGTGCCAGCTCATGATTGGCAATCTTGTTCATCAACTTCACGCCTTTCAGATTGTAGGCGGGGAGATTGATTGCGAACTCCACATGCTTCTTGTCGCTGGATATGACTCTGCCCGAGCGTCTGTAGCCAGTCATGTTGGCGGTCTCAGCGGACTTCTTCGTTATGCGAACCACATTCCTTTCGTTATGAAAGTAGTCAGCAAAGGCGCCACTGATCGCATCGACGAACTCGAAGGTCGGATCGGTACTCGTCAAGTTGTACCCTCTCGTGCACGGATCGTACGTGTTCTTTGCCCAGTGGACGAACCAGTTTGTTGCCTCAGTTGAGTTGATTGACGGTGCACGACCAAATGCATCGTGGGACTGGACAGCGTTTGTCCTCCACTTGCCGTCATCCTGCTTTGTCTCCTTTTCGAAGAAGAGTTTGTACTCGTTCTTCTTCGCACCGTCCATGAAGTCGCTCTTTGACCAATCCGAGTCCTGGTAGATAATCTTTTCACCGGTGAATCTGAATGTAAGTCTGTGGGAGAGCGAGTACTTGTTATGGATGTGGGAATGGTTGTTCCAATGGACAACGAGGTCATAATCTCGGTTAGAGCCCTCTGCGAACCTCAATGACGCCTCGCTCTGACTCAGGCCTGATCCTTTCTCAGCCGTTGCTTCAACGTGACCCGTTTCTCCGCCGAGATCGAGACACCAATCGGCTTTGAGTACCTGAATGCGCGGCGTTCTGATCCATGTTGGTTCCAGCGTGGAGTTGTGCCCGACAGTGAAGAAGTCTTTGTCCTTCGTAGCATCCTTCAAGTTCAACTCCGTGAGAACATCGTGCACTCTCAATTTCCCGTTAATCGTGGTAGCTTCACCTGAAGCGGCACGGTGAGTTCCGTTGTCTTTGATTTCGCATGTGATGGTAACTTCACGAGGTGTGCCCGGGGCGATGTACGCCACCGCCGAACCGTTATCACCGAGCGGGAATTTTCCGCCTGCTCCTCCATCCGACCATTTGTAGATGAATGGCTCATCAAGGTCCACATCCTTTTCGGGATTACCGCATCCCTCGCTCGTGCATTTAAGGTGCAGCTGATCCGGATCTTTCGCGTCCACTTGCAAATGAGTTATCTGGCTCACCTGGACGTTTGCTGGCATCTGCAGTGTTTTGGTGATCGCACCTGCACGCTTCCATTCTTCAGCAGCGGGAAAACAGTTTCCCTGCTCACTAATTGGACGATCCTTCGGAGATTTCTCAGTGATCGGTGTAATGCTGGTTCGAACTTCATAGGTCTCACACGTGTCTCTTCCGTTGACGGTGATCGTCACGCTCCCCTCAGTTGGATCATCATAAGCGCTCGACAGGGTGCATTTGATCCTGTAGGTCTTCGTCTCTCCATCTCTAATACTATGGGGGAGAACATACACAGCGGTGCTCGCTCCAGCTCCAAGCAGACTTCCAGAGTCCCCTTCTTCCACTTTCCATGTGTATGATACCGGGTTGCCGATGTCGGTGATCTTCTTTTCCCTGACACCATTGAGAACACATTTTTGAATGAGAACGTCCACGTCCTCGGCAAGTACAGACATTGCAACGGCGAGACCCTGATTCGAGTCCTGTGCCGAATACGCAGCCAGCTGTTTCAGAATTTTGATTGGCGGTCCGCCAACCCACTCATGTCCAATGGTGCAATTGCAGTCTCCGGTCGTTGGTACCTTGAACTTGTTGGTCTCGCTTTTCCCCTCGTTGTTGCCGATGGGAATTCCTCGTTCATCGGTCGATTGTACTCTCCAGACATAAGCACGAGCATCCGGGTACAGAGTAAACGGGGGATCAGAGGGTAAATACTGATATGTAGTATTCGCGATCCGAGCGGTGAAGAGGGTCGGGTTGCTCTCGATTGCTGTAAGATCGGTTTGTCCTGCAAACAATGGTGCGATCCTGAGCGTGTAGAACACCGGGATGCTTGCGATCTGAACCGGTGTCCAGACGAACGTCGGGAGCAGCCCAGCTCGAAGGGAGTCATTCTGCTGTGGCGATATCAAGCTGGGGGGATTCGGGAGGAGTACAGTGCAGTTTGCACAGAGCCGTCCCGTGGCCGCAATCTGTCCGCCCAACGCGTCGAGCAATCGAACGCAGAACTCATATTGTCCTTCCGGCAGGCTTCCGATTGTTGTCGCCAGACCGCGATATGGCTCAAAGACATCAACTGCCGACGGGTTGAAGAGGGAAGGGCCTTGGAATGTCGATTGGCCCGGCGGAAACGTCACGCGGGGGAGTGATGGATGCTGATCTCTGGATCGGGCCACGAGAGCGCCGTTCGAGAGGTCCCGCAGTGTAAACGCGATCCCGACATTCTGCAAAGCTTGCGGTGAGTTGTTGACAACAATTGCGGTGATGAGCGACGGGTTTGATTGCCACTCTGAAAGATGGCCGGGCATGGGCGAGACAACATTGATCTGGAACGTTACCTGTTGTGCGCCCGCGGTGAGAGTAAAACCAACCCAGAATGTCAGTGCAAGAGTGAACGTGTGTGTCATGCGTGCTCCTGCTACGATGTGGATGGAAGTTCTTCAGAAAACTTACCATTGCACCAATGACTTGAATCAGGTCTTTTTGAAGAGGAGTCCTTGGTGATGAAACCAAACGGCGTTTTCAGTTATCGGAGGATGATGAACTTCCTCGCTTGTGAGAAACCATTGATCAGCAACCGATAGATGTACATCCCGCTTGACAGGTTCGCGGCATCAAAGTGAAGTGTGTGTTCTCCCCTTGCTAAGTTGCCATGCACAAGCACCGCCACCTCATTCCCGAGAAGGTCATAGACTTTCAATGATGTGTGTCCCGATTCTGAGAGATTGAATCTGATCGTCGTAGTCGGGTTGAATGGATTGGGGAAATTCTGTTCCAGCGAGTAAGCATCAGGTTCGAGATTGTTTTCGCTCCCACTTGAAGCGACGGGTGCATGAAGGAACCATCCCACCGTTGTTGAGTCTGTCTTGAAGAATCTCAGCAGCATCTGCGCGACTTTCAGCCGGCCGGCGTTCGACGGATGTGTCCCATCTGCTTGAAAATCGCTGCACAACCAGATGAGGCTGTCGCTGCGAGGAACCAATCCGTCAGCCCACAGATATGGCCCCCATGAAAGCCAGGGCGCCCTTGCGTCCGAGCCTGAGTAGGTTAGTGATGTGTCACCGTTGATCTGTTTTTCGATCACCCACTTTACTGCAAACCCTGACTCATATGCATACGGCTCAGGATTGAGCGCGGTGTTTGCGTATCCGCCGTACGTCCTGCTCGACCAGTATGCGAGCCTGATGTTGGGGTAGCGTGCTTTCAGAATTCTGGCGATGAGGACGAATTGGCTATCGAGAATCTGTGCGTGTCGTGGGAAAGCCTGCATCGGACTCGCGTTTGCTTCCTTGACCCACGCTGCTTGCACCTGCGGTCGTGTGACTCCTGCAGTGAAAAGTCGCTGGTCGATCACGCTCCAGAAGTTCGCATTTGAGTCGGAGATGATTGCTGCTGTTTGCCCACCTTGTGCGCCATCAACGATAACGAGTTTTGGGTTCTTCACGGAGTCTGCGTTCGCTATCTCTCTGAAGACGGAAAACTCTTGCGTTGTGTTTGACATCCCAATTGAAAGAAGCACGACCCTTCCATTGAGCATGTCTACATTACCGGCAACGTCTCGAGGAAGAACTTGCTCAGCCATTGCTCTTCCAGCGGCATCATGGACCGGAGGCCGCTGGTTCAGTCCGCCTGGATATAATCCGCCCGGGTAGCCCTCATAGACTCCCGAACCCAGATCGTTGATTGGAATTCTTCCAACGGAGGTGGTTGTACACGAGAGGCTGAGCTCTTGTGGTAATTGTGAGAACGATTCGCCACAGAGAGATAGGAAAAGTAACACAGCATGCGTGGCGATGATGAAGAACCGCGTGAGTGCACCTGGCATAATACGTCGCTCGTTGATGTGACCGGGGGGATCCGATTTCATCTTACAAACAATCTTTGACTGAGTCAACTGCCGGTGGCGTTCATCTTCGTTGTAGGAGAATGGACAAATGCGTATATTTGTGCCGAATACATTTCGCAATCTCCTCGAATGAGTCACTCCGAATTGATCTTAGTACTCGACTATGGCGCCCAATATGCGCAATTGATTGCACGGCGGGTCCGTGAGTTGGGCGTCTATTCCGAACTCCATCCTTATGACCTCTCTCTGGAGAAAATCAGGGAGCTCACGCCACGGGGAATTATTCTCTCCGGGAGCCCGTACAGTGCATACGAAACGGAAGCGCCACATTCCGATCCTCGCATCTTCGAGCTTGGGGTGCCGGTGCTCGGCATTTGCTACGGTCTGCAGCTTATCGCCTACCAGCTTGGAGGTGAGGTTGACAAGGCCGCCAAACGCGAGTACGGACATGTCGAGCTCGTGATCGATGACCAGTCGGATTTGTTTGCCGGCTTTGGCTCGAACGAAACATCACACACCACGGTGTGGATGAGTCACGGCGATCACTTGACGAAGATGCCGCCGGGGTTCGAGCCGATCGGGCACACGGCCAATGCACCAATT
>JACQVJ010000258.1 GCA_016209805.1 Ignavibacteriota bacterium | reverse complement strand
TACGAGCTGCGACTCTACACCGACGCGAGAGTTGACAGTTTCTATGCAAGTATTTTTGGGACGAATGACTCATGGGACTTCATCGCCCATCAGGGGACACTTCCTTCCAAAGACATGCTTGGGCAGTATAAGCTTATTATCTGGCACGCTGATGATAGACCCACAAGTAACGTGACCGTCCATAAGCTTCCGCTTCACACTGACGTGATCAAAGACTATCTGAACGTGGGGGGAAAATTCGTCATGAGCGGCTGGAGGATACTCAAGTCGTTTGCGTGGACGCAACAATTCCCGGTGGGGTTCGAGCCAGGCTCATTTGTCTATGACTATCTCCACATCACACGGGCCGACGAGACTGTTCTTGATGGGGATTTTATTGGTGGCGAGGGCTTCAGCGGCTTCAGTAGCATACGCGTGGATTCAGTGAAGCTGCTGGACGTCTTCCCATTTTTTGGCAAACTGGCGCAGATCAACTTCATGTCCGAACAAGCAATCGGCGGATTTGCAAAGAAGATGTACATCTACCAAAATGCGCCAAACAGCACGTACTTCCAATACCGTGGCCAAACATGTGGGATCATTTACTACGGGACGAGTTTCGATGTCGCAGTTCTCGGTTTCCCGATTTTCTTCATCAACGGCAACGATGCACAAACGCTGGCGCAGGAAATCCTCCAGCGTATGGGAGTGTAAGTATGAAACGACTGGCAAGTACTACCAGACTCTGCATGTCCGTCTCCGCCGCGTTCCTTTTCTTCAGCGGCTTGCTTCATGCTGGCAACACGGGGAAGATCGCCGGGGTCATCAAGGACAAGCAGACGGGTGAGTTACTACTCGGAGTGAATGTGAAGGTAAGTGGAACAAAGCTTGGCGCAGCTTCCGACATCGAGGGTCGGTATTTCATCTTGCAGGTTCTCCCCGGGATCTATGATCTCGAGGTATCGTCAGTGGGTCATCATCCAATACGGATCAAAGACGTGAAGGTGCAGGTGGATCTAACGACGACGATCAACATCCAGCTTGAGTCGAGGGTCATCGAGGCGCCCATTGTGGAAGTCACGGCCGAGCGCAAGATGGTACAAAAGGACGTCACCTCCACTCGTCGCACCGTAACGCGCGAAAACATGCTCGAGACGCCAGCCATTGAGTCAACCAATGACATATTCAAACTTCAGGGAGGCGCATTTGTCAGCTCGGCACCGCAGACTCTCCAGCTTGCGGATGGGACACAATTGCAGGTGCGCGATGAAAGCTTGAAGGATATACACGTGCGCGGTGGGCGAGGCGGAGAACTGCTGTACGTGGTGGATGGCGTTCCAGTCACTCATCCAATATACGGGGGGCGGAGTGTTCTGGAGCTCAATCTTGTTGACGTTGAACAAGTCGAGCTGCTCACGGGTGCCTTCAACGCAGAATATGGTCAGGCACAGTCCGGTGTCGTGAACATCACCACCCGTAGTGGCAGCGAGAAGTTCACTGGCGGCATTGAGTACAAAGCCGACCGCCTGAAGTTCTTAGGTGAATCGTACGAAACCGACTATGCTTCACTGTACTTGGGTGGACGCGAACCGCTGTCGCACTACATTCTGCCGGAGCTTGGTGTCAATCTGCCGGGTTCGCTCTTCTACTTCATCTCCATCAATGGCGGTCTCTCCAATACTACCTACAACAACCGTCGCAACCGTGAAGACTTTTCGGTCCTCGGCATAAGAATCAACGAGCGGCAGGACAACAGCGGAAACGTCAACGGAAAACTGAACTGGGACCTCCCGGGCGACCTCCGATTGACAATGAGCTATCAGGGATCATGGAAAAGCTGGAGTGATTTCGATTGGCTCTGGAAGAACTTTCCGAACAACACGGCGTCGTTCGGGCGCAACACGCACAACCTGACAATGCAGGCCAGTCACTTTCTCTCGAAATCAACATTCTACAATCTCAGCCTGGGCTATCTCTCGGTGGACTACCGCGGCTCACTCTACAACCAGACTCCGGCCGACTACTGGACTATTACGAAGTCCGCCAATGGGAGCCGGGATTCCATTTATTCCACAGTTGCGGCTCCGGCTCTCGATCCGCTCACTGGCTTCTACGACAACAAAGGATTCCAGACTATCTACCGCGACGATCTTTCCCGCATCTACACATTCAAAGGAGATATCACGTCGCAAGTCCATCCTGAGCACCTCATCAAATCCGGATTGGAACTCAAGCTCAATGACATTCGATATGTTGACATCCAGGACGGTGGCACCAAACTCTCCAACTACGGCGAATGGCTGTACCGGGGACGATACATCGATACAACATCATTGCCTCCTGCGATCCCTCCCGGCCCGTTCAAAGAGTTCGGACAAAACCGCTGGGTGTTCCTGGTCAAGCCGCTTATTGGAAGCTGGTACATTCAGGACAAGTTTGAATTGGAAATGCTGATCATCAACGCAGGTCTGCGAATGGACTTCGTTGATATTGGCAAAACGGT
Source organism: Ignavibacteriota bacterium (assembly GCA_016209805.1). Lineage (GTDB taxonomy): Bacteria > Bacteroidota > Ignavibacteria > UBA10030 > UBA6906 > JACQVJ01. The sequence goes on along the minus strand of JACQVJ010000258.1, from coordinate 462 downwards.
GATGGACGCACAATGGAAGAAGCAGTGGGAAGCCGCGACCGGTAAAGCAGCTAATTGGAAGAGGTTCAGGTTCAAGGTGAGCCCGAGATTTGGAATTTCATTTCCCATCTCCGAGCGAACGGTGACATTCTTCTCGTACGGTCACTTTGTGCAACTACCTGAGCTGCAGTACTACTATCGAGATCCCTACAGCGGCGGCTTTACGGGTAACCCGAAGCTCGACTTTGAGCAGACAATCTTGTACGAGTTCGGCTTCACCCACCAACTTGCCGACTTCTGGGCGATTGATGTGAAGAGCTACGCCAAAGACGTTTCAAAGTACGTCGGCACAACGCGTCTACGCGCGGCGCTCGGTCTTCCCGTGGAATTGTATGATAACAACGGCTATGCCCGCGCTCGAGGCTTGGAATTCATGCTTACGAAAGCCTATTCCGACTTCACATCGGGCACTCTCACATACAC
>JACQVJ010000257.1 GCA_016209805.1 Ignavibacteriota bacterium | reverse complement strand
CTTCAATGGCTGGTTTAGTGATGACGCTGCCGCTGTTCCCACCAAAGCAAAGTTGAAGGTGTTGATTGGCAGCATAACCATCGAACGTATCCAGTGGAACCGAAAACATTGGAGTCCGTCATGCGAATAGAACGCGTCGAACAGTTCGTCACACAACTTGTGAGATATAAATTATGACACTCGCAATTATAGCGGCGGGAGAGAGTTCACGCTTGAAGCAAGAGGGGCTCCCCGGATCAAAGGCGCTCGTTCGGGTTGGAGGGGTGCCGCTCATTGAGCGAATCGTTCAGAACGGACTGCGCGCTGGAGCCGACCGACTCTGCTGCATCATCAACGAGCAATCCAGCGACCTGAAAGAGTACCTCCGCTCGCAGAAGTATTCTGTGCCTCTCCATCTCATTGTTCAGTCAACGCCAAGTTCAATGCACAGTTTGTTTGCTCTGGCGCGGTCATTGCGCGACAGCCCATTTTGTTTGGCAGCCGTAGACACCGTATTTCGTGAAGACGAATTCAAACGTTTTCTCGCATTTGCCAGGGCAAAGAGATCTGCAGATGGCATTCTTGCAATCACGCGGTTCATCGACGATGAGAAACCACTATGTGTCGGTGTCGACGAGCAGATGAGAGTCATTCGATTGGGCGACACCAAAGAGAGCTTTGAATGGGTAACGGGCGGGCTATACTACTTTTCGCCGCGCATCTTCGATGTTATTGATGATGCATTGAGATCGGGGACCATACGCCTACGAAACTTCCTGCGATTACTGCTTACTCATAACTACCAACTCTACGGCTACCCGTTTTCCAAAATGATCGATTTGGACCACGTGGTGGATATAGCAGTTGCAGAACAATTTCTTGCTGAAGCTCTGCGTCACCATAACAAGCTTGAGTATGATCAGTAGCATCAAAATGCTTTTGTGGCATCTTCAGGGGCATACCGCCATGATGATGGGGGCGTTGCGAGGGATGGGAACATTGTGGCGATATCGCCGCGAAACACTGGACGAAATGTACCGCATAGGTGCTCAGTCCTTTCCGGTGGTTTTGCTGGGCGGATTGTTTGCCGGTATCATTCTCGCGCTGGAAACAGGACATCGTTTCGAAAGTTTCGGCGCAAAGACTCTGGTGGGACATACGGTGGCGCTCGGCATGGTACGCGAATTGGGTGCGGTGATCACGGGGCTTCTTCTTGCGGCACGTACGGGCGCGAAGAATGTATCGGAGTTGGGGTCCATGCAGTTGAGTGAGCAGATCGATGCGCTGCGTGCCAACGGAGAGGACCCTGTCCGCAGTCTTGTAGTGCCGAGAATGAATGCATCGCTCGTGATGTTTCTGCCGCTCACGTTGGTTGCCGATATCAGCGGCATCCTCGGAGGTATGTACGTCGCGAGCACCTCATTGCAGCTCGATCCGTCGTTCTACTGGAATTCCGCCATGACCGGATTGCGAATCAAAGATATTGTTGTTGGATTTTCAAAACCACTGATATTTGGATTCTTCATCGCAACGATCAGTTGTTATTTCGGCCTTGCCACCAGCGGGGGAAATACAGGGTTGGGGAGATCCACAATCAATGCCGTCGTGGCTTCATCCATCGTTGTGCTTGCTATTGATTTCGTTTTTACAAAGGTCGTATGGGAACTGCTCTGAGTGATATGATAATGCTTGAAGATGTTTGCCTGAGAATTGCCGGTAGGCAGATTATTGACCGCGTATCATTGACGGTCAAGCAGGGAGACGTTGCGGTGTTTCTCGGGCCGAGCGGCGCGGGCAAAAGCACACTCCTGAAGATCGTTCTCGGCTTGTGGAGGCCGACTTCGGGGAAGGTTACGATCGACGGGAATGACATTACGTCTCTGGATGACGAACAGATGCACGATGTTCGTCGTAGAATGGGGGTTGTGTTCCAAGGGAACGCACTGTTTGATTCGCTCACCGTGCAGCAGAACGTGGGGTATTTCCTTCAGCGCCGGAGCGCATTTCCGAAAGAAGCCATTGATCGCAAGGTAGAGGAGGCGCTGGCATTTGTTCATCTCCAAGGACAAGGCTCGCTCTATCCGGATGAACTTAGTGGCGGCATGAAGAAGCGTGTTGCGATTGCGAGAGCTGTGGTGTCGAACCCAGACATTATTTTGTACGATGAGCCAACGACAGGACTGGATCCCATCAATGCGAGAGCGATACTCGATCTTATCCGAAAACTCAAAGCGCGTGGTACCACCTCGGTGGTTATCACTCACGTTTTGAAGGATGCCTTTACAATCGGTGATGCCTTTACGCTCATCAATGAGGGAACAGTTATTGCCGCAGGATCTGCCCGGAGTATTCTTTCTTCGCAACATCCTTTTGTTGCAGAATTCATGTCCGACATGCTGTCTCAGCCTCCGATGCCCCATGCGTTCGCACTAGCAAGACAGGAGGCCGCATGAATCTCAAGACCGATGCGATTCGTTTTTCTGACTTGAAGGTAGGTAGTACAATCCTCCTCGGGTTCGTCATCCTGGCATTCTTTCTTTTTATGGTTGGAACGGAAGAGAATGTCTTCACCGATACACACAGGCTGAAGATCTTTGTCCCGAACGTCAACGGATTATCGGACGGTTCGATGGTGACGTTAGGCGGACTGAAGATAGGACGGGTGAAAGGAATGGCGTTCACCCGACGTGACGGTCAGAATGGTGTGGCCATCACGCTCGTCATTGACTCCAAGGTAAAGGATCAGATCACGACGAGTTCACATGCAAGCGTCAAAACCATCGGCATGCTGGGCGACAAGTATGTAGATATCTCCATGGGAATCCCCGGCGAACACCCGTATGGCGACGGAGATTTCATTCCTGCACATCAGAACTTCGAGCTTGCCGATGCCGCCCAGGGATTGCGTGATGTTGTCAAAGATCTGGCGACAGCGGCGTCCGACATCAAGGATATCACCGGTAACATCCAGTCCGGGAAAGGCGTTGTGGGAACATTGTTGAATGACCAAAAGACCACCGACGAAATGGTGCATGCAGTGCATACCCTCAGCGCAATTATGGACGCAATTGTACAACGTCAGGGCACGCTGGGCAAAGCGGTCTATGAT
>JACQVJ010000256.1 GCA_016209805.1 Ignavibacteriota bacterium | reverse complement strand
GTCATTCCTTCCGAGCGACTTTCAACAAGGCCTTTCAGTCACCAAATCTCTCGGAGCTGTATTTGTTCGTTCTAAGAACCGCAACAAATCCATTTACGGGATTGAAGTCATATTTTGCTTACCATGGAAACTCCTCTCTCAAAGTCGAGAGGATTACGGGATATGAGCTCGGATACAAGGGAGTGTTTGGCAACTCTCTCTTCGTCACGGTTGATGGGTATTTCAATGTGTTGCAGGATTTCATAACGGATCTTGCGCCGGGGGTTCATCCGATGTATCCCCAGCCGGTCATTCTTCCGGGAGACTCGGTTCTCCGCGCCATTTGGTCATACAGCAATGCCGGAAAAGTTCACGAACAGGGGGCGGAAGTGGCGATCAATTTCTATCTGACAGATTCGTGGATTCTGGATGTGAATTATGCCTTTTTCGACTTCAAAGTTCTTAACAAGGGTGAAAAGGATATTCTTATTCCCAACGCTCCCAAGCACAAGATTAACACAGGCATTACTTACAGGCATGTGAATCACTTTGAAGCAGGAATCTCGATCAAGTATGTTCCGACATTCGACTGGGCTGCCGGAATTTTTCAAGGAAGAATCCTTGCTTACACGATCATAAATCTCGCAGCGAGTTATCATATCAATCAAATCCTCCAAGTGGGACTCAACGTCACGAACCTCCTCGACCGGAGGCACTACCAGATCTTCGGAGGCTCATTGATCGGACGGCGGGCAATTGTGAGCGTGACGGCGGATTTTTAGAAGGCGATTGCAATAGTTGCTTGTGATACTGAGAGGCAAGAAATCAGAAAGGGCAAGTCGGAGGACTTGCCCTTTCTCATTCACTCCGCTTCAGATTCTTACGCGTTAATGCCGAGTTTCCTTCGTGCTTCATCCGACATCATTGACGGGGACCAGGCCGGTTGCCACACGATGCGCACGTCGGCATCCTTCACACCGGGTATCCTCATCACACGGTTGCGCACAGCCTGCGAGATCATTCCACTCATTCCACAACCGGGTGATGTGAGCGTCATCTTGACGCCAACCCAATCGTCGATGATTTTGACATCATAAATGAGTCCGAGATCGACAAGGTTCACCGGGATTTCAGGATCGTAACATTCCCGGAGGGCATCGTACACCGCATCTTCGCTTATATCGAGCTTCTGATCGCTCATCGCTACTCTCCCTGATTGCTTATTCTGAAAACAAGATAGTCCTTTGAGATGGGAGTTGCAAGCTCTCTATCGTCCTCTCTGCCCCGGCCTCTGTATCGTGAGAAAGCCCTGCCCTCTCCGCGATGACAATCGTTGCAGGATTCAGTAAGGCGGTCGAAGGAGATCCTGAAACCGGAGCGATCTTTCTTTTCAATAGCCGCATTCAGATTATCCAGCGCCGGTGCGATGTGACCTTCGATTACCTCGTTGAGAGGTCTCTTCAGCTTCGTGTTGTGCAGGACCTCCACCTTTCTCAAATCCTTCCTCGATCTCGTGGGCCTCGAACACCGCCCGGTCCCAGCGGCCATCGTCGGCGGCGTGCCAGAGGTTTGTATAGTGCCGCTCGAGCTTCATCATTGCCTGGCCGAAACCGGGCTTGTAGTATTTCTGGATGAATGCCGGTTGTGTCTTCAGGCTGTCTATCTCTGCCTTCATCTCATGCAGCGTCTGGTCGCCGCCGGTGTTCCGACAAACTGCGATGGAACCTACCGCAACGAGGAAAACGAGGAATGTTCGGTAAGGCATTGGTGTCCAGTGATGTTGTTTGTTCGTCACGAGTGAATATGCGGATCGCCTCAAAGCCCGATATCGATTCCCGCGGTTACGAACCTCGGAAGCCCAACCTTTATCCCAGCCGGTCTGCGTGACACGATATACTTGTCATCGAACACGTTCTTTACTGACAGAGAGAAGATTGAATTGAGTGGGACGGCGGAATACCGCACAGAGAGATCCATCACGAAGTATCCTGGAAGCTCACCGCTCAAGCCGTTGGCTGTCGCCGTAACGGTACTGAACTCATCGGTGAACTGCTTGCCCACGTAGTTTCCGGTGATCTGGATTGCAGCTCCAAACGGTGCGCTTAAGGCGACCGAGCCGGAGATGAGCACTTTGGGTGCGTATGGGAGCGAGTTCCCCCGCACATTGATCCTGTCGGTTCCCTCTGCGATGAACCTGTCCGCGCTGTAGGTTGCACGAACAAGGGTTGCATTGGTGCTCACCAGGAGTGAGTACTCCGATGAAAAGACGCGACCGAAATCGATGCCGAAGCCAGCTTCGGCTCCGATGTGCCGACTTCTCCCTCCATTGACGAGACCTGTGCCGGTTCCACCGGACGACTGGGAAACGGGAATGATCTGGTTTGAGAAATCGAGCAGAAAACCTGTCAGCTCCAGTGTGATCACCTCGCTCGGCGTGAGGCGCATTCCCATTTCGTAGTTCCAGCTCAGTTCGGCGTCAAGGTTCAGGGCTTCACCCGAGCTAGTGACCGCATCCTTGACGCGCGGCGGTGCAAACCCGCGGTGCACTCCGGCAAAGACGGACGAGCCCTCACTCAATTGATAACTCAGCCCCAGTCCCGGGATTACTTGAAAGAGATCGCTTCCGGCAATCACAGTCGTGTCTCTCACGGTGTTATTGAACAGCCCGCGCATGATGTTGCGCTCGTACGAGAACGATTCGACGCGCACACCGGGACTGATGATGAAATTGTCGGTCAGGTGGAGCCTGTTCTGTGCGAACGCGCTGCGGGCGTACCCGGTCCTGATTTCGTCCTCGCGCATGTTGCCCGATGAGGAGTTGAACGTCGTTCCGAGAACGAGCTGCTCGAAGGCGCGCTCATAGAGAAACCTAAAGCCGAGGTCGAGCTCATTCTTCAGTTCCCCGAGTTGATAGCCCATCGAGAAGCGCGGCTCGATGCCGGCCACTTCGAACTGCCTGTTGCGGTTGCCTGTCTGATTGCGCATGTAGATGGCGCCGCCGGGAACGGTTGTATCGCCGAAGATCACTCCTGTGAGGTTGGTGGTGCTGCTCGTTCGCCCGAATTCCTGTCGCCGCCAGTTCCGGCTTGTGGTATAACCGAACACGGTTGTGCGGAGATTCACGTCCGGCGCAAAGACATAGTCGTATGTGGCGCTTCCAGAGTACCGCCTGATGACGAGTTCATCGTGCGGAGCTACGTTTACAAAATACTCCCCACGGTCGTACATTGTCTGGGTGATGCCGACGTAGGTTGAGTTAGAGGTCTCGTCGTACGCCGAGATCTTCAATCCAAGAGATGATTGATCGCTCAGAATGATCTTGAATTTCGAGGAGAGGTCGTTTAGCCGGAAGCGTGTTGTCACAAGATTGTCTGCCTGACGACGAAGCAGGTTCACCTGTACTCCGACATTGCCGGAGGTGGTTCCGTACCTGACGAGAGTGGTAAAGAACCCGTCCTTTCCGAAGCGCGATGTTATGCTTCCCGAAGGGGTTGCGGGTGGATCGGCTGTGATATAATTGATAACACCACCGATGGTCTGAGGCCCGAAGAGAATCGACCCGCTTCCTTTAAGGACCTCCAGCCGGGCCATCCGGTCAATTGATGGTGTGTAGTACATCTCGGGTTCGCCGTATGGTGCAAGCGCGATAGGGACACCGTCTTCGAGCATCAAGACACTGCGACTGCGGTCGGGATCGAGACCGCGGACGCCGAGGTTGAGTCGAAGTCCGACTCCTTCTTCGTCGACCGCGTGGAGTCCGGTTACCGTGCGAAACACTTCATTCCCGGAGAGAGGAGTGAGTTGCTGAAGGTCCTTCGTGGTGACGATGCTTGCCGACCCCGGGACGCGGCCGAGTATCCCCGGCTTGCGACCGATGATGTCGACCTGCGGCATCTCATAGGAGTGGATGGTTGTGTCCGCGGGCTCGGTCGTTTGCGCATGGACACGAACAGAAGCGGAAAGTGTCAGCATAAGAATCATTGCTCCGGATTGTATCAAGAAAAATCTAACAGTGATCATTGTTGTACCTCCTGTCATATGTGTGAGTTGGTGACCCCCGTCTCCACATTCGCTTTCTTGACATGCCGCACCCTCTTCGCTATATTGTGAAGGAAAAGGAAGCGTCGTGCATTAAGCGGCGTGAAGGCCTTTTCGGATGAAAAGGAGCGTGCGCAAGACACCTTTGGCGAGGTTCCCGTTCACACGGGGTCACGGCACGCTCCGTTATTTTAGTTTGTCGAAATCGAATTCAGATTTCTCTCCTGCAGCCTGATTCTTTCCAGGGCTTTTCCTGAGCAGCCACAGTCGCCGCCGCACGCCCGGAGTTTGGCTCGACGTCTTCTCTTCACTTCGCCGCGAACCAAGAGAACGAAACTCACTCCAACAATTATCAACGATATTGCTTGCTGCCAGTCCATCATGCTCCTCCGAATCCGATCGCCAGTCCGGCTCTGTACACGATGAACGTTACGGAGTAGGCGAGAGCTGTCATGTAGCCAATCTGGAACAACGGCCATTTCCATCCGTTCGTTTCCCGTCGCATCACTGCAACTGTGGACATGCATTGCATGGCAAGAACGTAGTACACCATCAAGCAGATGGCAGTCAGCGCGGTAAATGTGGGTGTGCCGGTCACAGGGTCCCGGTCCTGTTGCAATTGCTGGCGCAATGAAACGCTCCCCTCGTTGTCGGCAGCGTTTTGAATATTGTAGATGGTTCCCATCGTGCTCACAAATACTTCTCGCTGCAGGATGGATCCTACAAGCCCTATCCCGATTTTCCAGTCGAAGCCAAGGGGTTTGATGAGTGGTTCAATAAGACGGCCCGTCCGACCCGCGAAACTTTGTTTCAGCTGCTCCGCCGGAGAGACGTTCTCTAATTTCGGGTAGCTGGCCAGAAACCAGAGTATAACAGAGACTCCAAGAATTATTGTGCCGGCTCGTTTCAGGAAGATTCCCGATCGCTCCCACATCTGTAAGAACACTGCCTTCAGCGAGGGCATCCGGTAGGGGGGGAGTTCCATAATGAATATTGGGGGAGCGCTCTTCAGCAGCGTTTTCTTGAACAACCAGGCCATGCTCAGTGCTGCGATCAGTCCGAGCAGATACATTGATAACATCGTGAGGCCGGCGAGCGAAAGGAATCCCAGAATCTCCTTGTTAGGAATGAATGCGGCTATCAGAAGTGTGTACACCGGCAGTCTTGCGCTGCAGCTAATGAGCGGCGCGACAAGCATGGTGACCAGACGATCTTTCGGGTTCTCTATCGTCCTCGTTGCCATGATACCGGGAATGGCACACGCGAAAGAGCTGAGCAATGGGATAAAGGACTTCCCGTGAAGTCCCACCTTGCTCATAAGTCGATCCATAATGAATGCCGCGCGCGCCATGTAGCCCGTGTCCTCCAGAAGGCCAAGGAACAAGAACAGGAATAAGATCTGCGGGAGAAACGTCACGACTGCTGCTACCCCTGCAATCGCTCCATTGACGATCAAATCTTGCAGATCACCTGGGGGGATCAGGAGAGTCGCCTGCCTCCCAAACCAATCGAAACCCTCTCCGATCAGATTCATCGGTACAGTTGCCCAGGAGAAGATCGTCTGGAACATGAGGGTCATGAGAGCGATGAATATCGCAAATCCCCACATTTTGTGTGTGAGAACCATGTCGATCTTATCGCTGAGGCTCATCTCTTTTTGGTACGTTTGAGTGATGCAGCGTGCGCAGATGTTGTTGATCCACTGATAGCGCGACTCAACGATAACGGATTGTCGGTCGATCCCCAGGAAATCCAGGCGCTCGTGATCCTTGCGAACATGAGCGAGAAGCTCAGGGTCGTAGCGATCAATATGTTCCCGGACGGCAGCATTGGTTGTCAGAAGCATGATCGCTTCGTGGAATGCCACTGGATCACTGAGTTTGTGGTGATGTTGTAGCAGACCGATGAGTTCGTTGCACTCTCGCTCGAACGGCTCCGGCATGTGCCACTGCCGCGCTTTCCCTGTTGCTTCATGCGTTATCGCAATTGCGTGCTTGAGCTCTGGAATCCCTATACCCTTGGTGGCCACAGTCGGAACGACCTTCACGCCGAGCTCGTGCTCGAGGGCTTGCACATCGATTGAGACCCCTTCCTCTTCTGCAACATCGATCATGTTTAGAGCGATGATGACGGGAAGATGACGATCGATGATTTGGCTGACGAGATAGAGGTTGCGCTGAAGATTACTAGCATCAACGACGCAGACGACGAGTTCGGGAGTCGCGGTGTGTGCCAGTCGCCCAAGAAGAATATCAGTTGCGACCTTCTCGTCGGGCGAGTTGGCTGTGAGGCTGTAGGTGCCTGGGAGATCCAGAAGGGATGCCTCCGTGTCATCGTTGAAGATCATCCGTCCTTGTTTTTTCTCGACAGTAACTCCGGGGTAATTGCCGACCTTCTGTCTCAATCCAGTGAGCGCATTGAATAATGTCGTCTTTCCAGAGTTGGGATTGCCAATGAGTGCGATGTTGCGAACGGCTTCTGCGACGAGCATGGTCATCTCGCCTCCTTGCATACGATAACGGTCGCGGCTTCCACGCGGCGCAGGGAAAGTCGATATCGGCCTACGCGTATCTCGAGAGGGTCGCCCATTGGTGCGAAGCGAATCAACTCCACGAAAGCACCTTTGACCAAACCCATTTCCAGAAGACGCTGACGTACAGTTACTCCGGCTCCATTGATACGCGTAACAACAGCTCGGTCACCTGGCATGAGTGTGTTTAGAGTTGTTTCGTTCACTGTGGTATCCAACTCAATCAAGAGATGATACTATGATACCACTGGCAACTTCCGTGTTGAGGCCAACACGTGTGTTGCATACTTCGCAGATAATGTTGCTGCTCCCTTTAGTCACGCAACGTACAACGGCATTCTCACAAAAGCCAAGTTCACGAAGTCGTGTACAGATCTCCGCGTGTGATTTCAGATAATGAATTCGAAACCTCCGACCGACCGGGGCGTCAGGGAGCGACAGATGTGCGTTAATGTTCATGAGTGTGCTATGGTCTCTTTGTGCATTTTGAACAGGTACCAAAAATCTGAATTGTCGTGCTCTGAACCTTGAAGTTTTTCTCGTTGCACGCCTCTTCCTGAATTCGCTCAATCTTGTCATTGACAAACTCAATTATGTCGCCGCAGTTCAGACAAATCATATGATGATGATGCGGGCGACCGAATGCTTTCTCATACCGGGATGTATTCTCGGCGAAGCGGTACTTCGAGACGAGGCCACAGTCCTGAAGAATCTCGAGTGTGTTGTAGACGGTGGCCTTGGACACTTTCACGCCATTGGTAATCATCCGGTAGTAGAGACTTTCTGCGTCGAAGTGTCCTTGACTTTGAAGGACGGCATCAAGGATTGCAAACCTCTCTGGCGTGGCCCTATGTTTTCCGCTGGCCTTCAGGTGGTTGGTGAGAATATCGTGTGCTTCTTGAAAGTCCATCCAGGTTCCTATTTAGAATTGGTCTAAATAAAAATAAGAAGAGAAACACGGGATGTCAAGGAAAAGCTAAAAAAAATCTTCAGGAGGGCGCACACGAACTTGGTATTCGTGGTATTCCAATGGCCTTCCAATACCTAACATCCAGCCCTCAAGAAACCATGAAATTCTGAAGATTTTGCTTGCTTATTTCGTTCGCTTTCCGTTATTTCATCCAACCATATCTTAGACCTGTTTTCATAATGCGTAAGGTTAATGAAGTCCGATAAAAATAAGCTGCTTGCCGGAAAACCTATAGCCCAAAATCCGATACCCGAGAATGTTCCGGTGGTGGACCTTGTGGACAAGTACTTTCAGGCCTTCAATGCGGGTCGGCTTCGGGAGGTGTGCCAGTTGTTTGCCGACAGAATGCTCGAACACGATGTAACGATTGGAATGAGCATAACCGGGGCTCTGACACCAGCAGGACTTGGCGGGTCGTGCATAGTTCCTCTCATTGAGGCCGGTTTCGTCGATTGGATTGTGAGCACCGGGGCAAATCTCTATCACGATACACATTTTTCGATAGGTCATTCGTTGCATCGCGGAACTCCATTCGTCGACGATCGAGTGCTGCGTAAAGAAGGAGTCATCAGGATCTACGACATCCTGTTTGATTACAACGTTCTCCTCTCCACAGATCAGTTTTTTCGTGCTGTGGTTCGTAAAGAAGAGTTTCAGAAAGAGATGGGAACAGCGGAACTTCATTTTCGACTGGGAAAATACGTTGCTGAGCGCGAAGATGCGCTGGGAATCAAGCACTCAAGCGTGCTGGCGGCGGCACACAAATGCAGCGTTCCTGTTTACACTTCGTCGCCTGGAGACAGTTCCATCGGTATGAACATCGCAGAAATCGAGCTGTCGGGATATAAAACGAAGATCAACGTCTTATTGGATGTCAATGAAACAACCGCAATAGTCCTCGATGCAAAGGAAAACAAAGGAAAGAGCGGTGTCCTGATATTCGGAGGCGGGTCGCCGAAAAACTTCATTCTTCAAACGGAGCCTCAGCTCCAGGAGGTCCTAAAAATAAAGGGGAAAGGGCATGACTATTTTCTGCAGATTACTGATGCCCGACCCGATACTGGTGGACTCTCTGGAGCGACTCCCGCCGAAGCTGTGAGTTGGGGGAAAGTAGATCCTGATAGCCTCCCCGACACGGTCGTTGCGTACTTAGATTCTACGATAGCAATGCCAATTATTACTTCCTATGCGTTGGCAAAGAGAAGAAGGCGGAAACTGAAACGTCTCTATGATCGGAGACAAGAAATCGTTGAGAATCTCAGAAAACAATACGAACGATCGAACCGAAAACACAAAAACTCTGTGAGCTGATTGCTCAAATGAGAGGAGTCTAACACAAATAACCAAGGAGTATGCCCATGAGCAGACTACAGGAATTGCGGGATCTTGTCAACAGTTTCGAAAAGGACTTCATTAAGTTCTATGACAAGGGGAATAAATCTGCTGGAACCCGCGTCAGGAAAGCGATGAATGAGCTAAAAAGGAAAGCTCAGGACATCAGGAAGGAAGTTCAAGAGATTAAGGCGCAAGCGAAGGCTGAGGGAAACACTTCTGCCATGTAAGAATCTTCTCTTGGGGGAGGTATGCAATCCATTGCCTGGGTGGGATGGCAAAAAGGGAGTGTATCTCTGCTCTTTGTGAAGAGGGAACAAAAAGCCCGCCGAAAGGCGGGTTTTTCTGTACTTCTATGATTGTTCTGCAAGTGTGCGCTGAGCGCGGCGGATAGCCTTCACTTTCTTCATTCTCTTCTTTACAGAGGGCTTTGTGAAGTACGCTCGCTTCTTGAACTCCTTCAACACGCCGGAGCGCTCGTACTTCTTCTTGAATCGCTTCAACGCACGGTCGATGGGCTCGTTTTCGCTCACGACGATACCGACCAAACCTTATCACCTCCTCGCAGTTATAACGTTTAGTTTGTTCATTCCGAGCCGGTTTCTCAACCTTCGGCTTCGGGATTGATCATCACATTCTCCAGAAGCCTTCGCTGGCCAAGCTTCTCAAACGAGACAACTATGGCTGATTCCCCTCCGGATGTTCGTTCTTTCGAGATTATCTTACCTATATCCCCCCACTCACTATGAAATATCGCCTGACCAACTGAATAGGTATTCTGAGGTCTGTATTCAAAGCACTCTGCACGATCAGGCTTCTTCCTGGATTCTTCTTGGGTTTTCCTAAACTGCACGAGATCGATAAGCGTTGCGTGCCGGCATCGAGTACACCTGTACCACGTCTTATCCGGTTGCGTTTCGACTGCGCCGATCATTTCCATTCGAGTCACTCGCTCACAGTGGGCGCAGAATTGGGTGATGCTCTTTCCCCGGGCCATTAGAACCTCCGCGCTAAAAATCTGAAGTAAAACACTGAGAAGTCGAACCCTGAAAAGAGGATTTGGGCGATATCTTTAGAAGGGTAGGCTACCAGCATGGACAATTCAAAATCAATGTAGTCTATTTCGAAATGTAAGTCAAGCTGGCAAATGGGGAGCCTTGTCTTTTGCTCTGATTGTGGTTATATTTTGACACTTGAGGGCCCTTAGCTCAGTTGGTTAGAGCAGCAGACTCATAATCTGCGGGTCGCAGGTTCGAGTCCTGCAGGGCCCACCATCGGAGCTTTGACGAACTGTCAAAGCTCTTTCTATCTTCCCATTCCTTTCCGGCTCCGTCACTGTTTTTGTGAATCCATCCCTGCCCGATTTGTGCTTGTCTTTTTTTCAATGCCGCGGAAATTATTACTTCAGGAATCCCTCCCACCAGCCATTATTAACGAGTATTTAGCTATTTCCTTTTGGCGTAACCTTTGTGCCAAGTGCATGCGAATTAACGCCGGCAATTGTCCGGCACCAATCTTTCTGGACTGAGGTGATTATGAAGATACTCGTCGTTGACGACAACGAAGGTTACCTTGAAGCGATCGGCGCGGTACTCAAGGCATACGGGTATGAGTTGCTTCTTGCCAAAAACGGTAAACAGGCTCGTGAATTCCTCGAGATGGAACACGTCGATCTGATCATTTCTGACGTGTTTATGCCGACTCTCGACGGCGTTAGATTCCACAGCTACGTCCGGGAATTCGCGGGCGCCTCCGAAACACCTTTCATATTTATCTCCGGCTTTGACGACCCGTACACCCGTGAAGCTGTGTTCGATTCCAACATCGACTTTTTCTTCAGCAAGACAACCCCGATTGAAGAGCTCGTTGCCGTTATTGAAAGATTCAAAGAAGTGCGTGTGGAGAAATCCGCCGACAAGACAGTTTGATCGGGTTTCCATGTGAATGCTTACCGGAGGTAGGACATGGCCTTTACAATGAAGAACATAAAACCATCAGATCATGAGAATGGTGAGGACAAGGTGAAATCGTCCTCAGCGATTCCCCTTCATCCCGTTCAAAGAAAAAGGCCCTATGCTTCGTCGTTTCTCGAACATCTCGTTCGGAATAAGATCATCACAGACCAGATTGCAACAGAGGCCTCGGACTGGCTGCGAGACCCGAACGGCCGGGAGAAAAAGCGAGTAGTCGACGTGCTGGTGGACGAATTTGGAATTTCACGCGAGGTGCTCGCAAAAGAGGTTGCTCAGTTCTATTCATTCCGCATCATTGATGCAAATGAGAGAAGCCTGCGGAGACTATCGGCTACGTCGATTAACAAGCTCCTTGATGGTCTCCCAGGTCCCGCATATCGGCTTGCCATGAGACACAAAGTGATGCCGTTCGAAACGGCGGAAGGCCAGCCTGATAAGATCCTTGTTGTTACGCCGAACCCATCGGATAGAGAGGCGTACGAAGTGGCGCGTTCCCTGCGCTATGCCAAGTTTGAAATCTGCTACATGAAGGAGAGTGACTGGAATGAGTTGTGGAAGCATGTTTCTCTTGACAAGCAGCAATCAGTCAGCGGCGGTGGTGCCGACTCGATATTCGAGGAGAACGATGCCGAGTTGGATAGTATGCTCGATCGTGAGATTGACCGGAGCCAACTCGTTACGCTTGTTGCAAACATTTTTCTTGACGCAGTGCGCGTCGGTGCAAGCGATATCCACATTG
>JACQVJ010000255.1 GCA_016209805.1 Ignavibacteriota bacterium | reverse complement strand
CCGCGAAGTTAGTGCGGTGAATGTGTCGGCGGCGGTGAGTTAGAATCGAACCAGAGTGGAATTGTCCCGCTTGCTTGTCCCGCCTGGAGCGGGACAGCGGGATCCGCCGAAGTTGCTGTTGGACGGAGGCGGAAAACGCTTTCCACCGTGGTGTGTGTTTGTCCGCCAGAAAGCGGCGGGATGCTCATTCCGACAATGAAGTTAGTTGAAACAGCACGAACTTCAGTCGGAATGGCAAATCGAACCAACGGGGAATTGGCTTGCAGTTGAAACTTGATTGCCGTAGCATGACGTACATGATATGAAAGTCGTCAAGTTCATACTTTATTCTTTGCTTGGACTCTCCCTTGTTTCAGGGTTGTTGTCATGGTACCTTTACGCCAAGGATTACGGTTCATACTTCCACGAACGAAAGGGGACGTTAGCGCGTGTGGAGGTGGAGCCGGTGGGCGGGGATTCTCTTTTGGAAAAATCGTGGCTCACGTTGCATAACTCGGACGGCTTCAAGGTCGACTACGGGATGCTCGTTCCCCGGCAAAAAGGAAGAAAGTATCCGGTGGTGGTGTTGATGGGTGGAAAAGCCACGGGGAAGTATGCGGTTGATTACGCGATCGGTATCGAGAACGTGATCATCGTTGCCCCGGATTATGCCTACGAGCCCAGAGAAAAATATACGCTGTTTCAGTTTCTCTCAGACGTGCCGGAAATAAGAACGGCGCTGGTCGATGTCATACCATCGGTCATGCTTGTTACAGATTACCTCTGGCAACGGGATGATGTCGACACAACGAAGCTTGTGCTTCTGGGCTACAGCTTTGGCGCTCCCGGCGTGCCGCCTGTCATCGCAAACGACCGGAGAGCCGCCGTTGCGGCAATCGTGTATGGCGGCGGTGATCTTCACTCCCTCATTCGACACAATGTCCGGCGGTATGAATCGGAGTTGGTGAGTGAGTTCGTCGGATCGCTGAGTGGATTGCTGCTTCGCCCACTCGAGCCGCTTCGCTACATTGAGGCTGTCTCGCCAACGCCCCTTATCATGATCAATGGAACTCACGATGAGCAGGTTCCGCGCACGAATACGGAAATGTTGTTCGAACGCGCACGTGAGCCCAAGAAGCAGATCTGGCTTGATTCAAAACATGTTCACCCACGTAACATTGAGCTGACGAAGCTCATCGTCAAAACACTTTCGGAGGAGCTGAGATCGTTGAACATTCTTCCACAATGAGAGGACTATTTCTTAGGCAGGTAGTATTTCTTGGTATATTCGACTACCATCCGGTCGGTATTGTAGACGGGGAGTAGCGTGGCGATAGCGTGGCGTACGCGTTTGAGCCATTTGTGTGGGATACCATCCTTCCCCCGGTCATAAAAGAGCGGAATGACTTCGTTGTCCATTACGGAGCGAAGCGCTGATGCATCCGCTTCATCCTGCGCGTGCTCATCACCGTGGGACTTGTCTTCACCGATCTTGAAACCATTCTTTCCATCCCAGGCTTCTCGCCACCACCCGTCCATCGTGCTGACGTTCAGTCCTCCGTGCAGAACGACTTTCTGTCCGCTCGTTCCGGAAGCTTCCATGGGACGGCGCGGAGTGTTCAGCCATACATCGGCTCCGGAGATGAGGTACCTCGCAACGTTGATATCGTAGTTCTCAATGAAGACCACCTTCCCAAACAGATCAACACGCTTGGAGATGTTCGCAATCTCTTGAATGAACATCTTGCCCGCATCGTCGCGAGGATGTGCCTTTCCGGCAAAGATAATCTGGACGGGCCGCTCTTTGTTGGTGAGGACTTGAATCGCCCAGCGAAAGTCCCTGAAGAAAAGTGGTGCCCTCTTGTACGTTGCGAACCTCCGCGCAAAACCAATTGTGAGAGCATCGGGAGAAAGGAGGTTATCAAAGATAGTCAGTCCGTCACCGCCGTGGCGAAGATGCTGCTCACGAAGAGACTTCCGGGCAAACTCAATAAGCTCCCGTCGTAGAGACGTGCGGAGAGACCAGAGTTCCCCGTCGGAGATCTTGTCGGAGTCGATGACCTTGTGCCAGAAGTTTGCATCCATAAGCTTTTCGACCCAGCGCGGTCCGAGATGGACAGTCCAGAATTGCGACGCGCGGGGAGATGCCCACCCGGTGGTATGAACTCCATTCGTAACGTGGCCGATTTGAATCTTCTCCTCGGGCATCCCCGGATATAATCCCTTCCACATTTCAATACTTGTCTTTCCGTGCAGCGCGCTCACACCATTGGCGTTGCGCGACATTCGCAGGGCAAGTACAGTCATGGTAAATGTCTCATTCCAATCATCCGGATGCACTCTGCCATGCTGCATCGGCTGGTTGATGTTCATGTCCAAAGACCCAAGAAACTTGCTGAACATCCCCTCCATTAAACCTCTGTCGAATCGGTCATGGCCAGCCTGCACGGGTGTATGTGTTGTGAATACGCAGTGCTGTCTCACATATTCCTCGGCAGTACGGAGCGGCTTCCCGTTATGTAACTGCTCCCTCAGCAGTTCGAGTGTGAGGAATGCAGAATGTCCTTCGTTCATGTGAAAGACGGAAGGCGAGATCCCCAGTTTCCTGAGCAGACGCACGCCGCCGATACCGAGCACAATCTCCTGACCCACTCGCGTTGATTGATCTCCGCCGTAGACGTGTGCGGTCAACAGACGGGATCGTTCATCGTTTTGGGAGAGATTCGTATCAAGTAAGTACACCTGGATGCGTCCAACATGAGCCACCCAAGCCTGGAAGGACACGCTGGTGTGTCCGATCTCCACACTGCAGACGATGGGATTCCCCTTTTTGTCCCTGACAAGTGTCAACGGGAGTTTCGCCGGATCGCAGCTGGGATAGAGTTCCTGCTGCCATCCATCGGCTGAGAGTTGTTGGAGGAAATATCCCTGCCGGTAAAAAAGGCCGATACCGATGAATGGGAGGCCGAGGTCGCTTGCCGCCTTAGCGTGATCGCCCGAGAGGATGCCCAACCCTCCCGAATAAATGCGGAGACTTTCGTGCAGTCCGAACTCTGCGCTGAAATACGCAACAGGTCCTCTTGTAAGTGCCGATGCATTCTTCGCGCCCCAGGTGTCTTTTTTCTTTATATACTCCCGAAAACTCTTGCAGACACTTCTCACCTTCTCACAATACTCTTCGTCCTGCAACCTTCCGCGCAGCTCGTTACCAGAAATCCAGTTGATGACCTCAACGGGATTGTGGTTGCTGTCTTCCCAGAAGAAAGGAGAAAGCTCTTTGAAGATCTGTTGTGCGGACGGATGCCACGACCACCAGAGGTTATACGCGAGTTCACGCATCTCAAAAGAGAGTCGCTCGATTTCTTTGTCCGATATACGCGTTGCGGCCACGTCGATTCTGCCTCCTGGAATCTGGTGATTGTGATTTCTACGGATTGCTCAATGAGGGAGTACTCGTTGTCTACACTGTGAGGTTTGCCTTCGCGGGTGTGGCTTTCCTTCTTGCCATTCTGTTCCGTTCATTGGCATCGAGGTATCTCTTGCGCAGTCGTATGTTCTGGGGAGTAACTTCCACGTACTCGTCATCGTCGATCCATTCGATCGCCTGTTCCAGCGACATGATGTGTGGGGGTTCGAGACGCACGGCTTCATCCGCGCCGGACGCCCGCATGTTGGTGAGTTGCTTCGTTCTGGAGACTTTGACGGTCATGTCCTGGTCACGGGAGTTTTCCCCGACGATCATGCCGGCGTACACCCGTGTGCCGGGTTCGATGAAGAAGACCGATCGTTCTTGGAGTTTCCACATCCCATAGGCAACCGCTTCGCCAGTCTCCATCGCGATAAGCGCGCCTTTGGTCCGATGAGTGACCTCACCCTTTAGCGGCTCGTAGCCTGCAAAGTTGTGATGCAATATGCCTGTTCCCTTAGTCTGAGTCATGAACTCTGCACGAAAGCCGATGAGCCCGCGGGCGGGAACATAGAACTCAATGCGCGCATTCCCGTTGCTCGAAATCATGTTCTTCATCTCCCCCTTACGGCGACCGAGGTTCTCGATGACAGTCCCAATGTGCTCCTCTGGCACGTCAATGATGACGTGTTCGATCGGCTCGGCGAGGACGTCGTGGATTCGCTTGTAAATCACCTCGGGGCGGGAGACCTGAAACTCGTAACCTTCTCTGCGCATCGTCTCGATCAGGATTGCCAGATGGAGCTCACCTCGACCACTCACCTTGAAGACGTCGGGTGAATCGGTAAGCTCAATCCTCAGGCTCACATTCGAGCGAAGCTCTTTCGCCAGCCGTTCTCCCAGATGACGCGTGGTGACAAACTTGCCTTCCAGGCCGGCAAACGGAGAGTTGTTCACGATGAAATTCATCGACAGCGTTGGTTCTTCAATGGCAACGAATGGCAACGGCGACGGATCGGCAGCATCGGCAATCGTCTCGCCGATGTCCACATCCTCCATTCCCGCAATGGCAATCACGTCGCCCGCGGCGGCTTCGACAACCTCAATCCGCTTAAGGCCATCGAAGGTGTAGATCTTTGTTACACGGGCATCTTCGATTGATCCGTCACGATGAATGACTTTCATGGGAGAACCGAGCTTGATTGTGCCGCGATGAATTCTCCCGATACCCAATCTCCCAAGGT
>JACQVJ010000254.1 GCA_016209805.1 Ignavibacteriota bacterium | reverse complement strand
TTCGGTTGCTTTCTTCTGGGCGAACCGCGAAAAACTTCAGATGGTTCTTGAGGCCAAAGCCACCGACAGCCAGAATTTCGTGTTGGACAAGCGCTTTCCCATTGAGAATGACATTGTGAGTCAGGTTGCGAAAAACGGAAAGCCACAGGTGCTGGGGAGAGTGAATCCGATCGCAGAAAAAGAGCTTCTGTGCTATTACCAGGGGCCGGAATATATCAAGTCACTCATCGTTGTTCCGGTCTATTTCCTGACAGGCTCGGAGGATCAACTTCCCGTGGGAGTGATTGCGGCCGATAGCAAGGCGGAAGATGCGTTCGGCCCTGAGACACTCGGGCTGTTGGGGAAGTTCACAAAGGTGACATCGGCACTCATCAAGACCTACACCGACAAGTACGATTTGCTGCTCGATTCGGAACTCCTTACGTCAATTCGCCGCATGCAGGATCGGTTGAAGTCAGACCCGAATGAACGCATGGTGCTGGACTCGTTGGCAGAAGAAGCTCACCGCCTTGTAAACTGGGACTTCCTTACCGTTACGATGTACTCGGATGAACATCATGGGTGGGTGATCCAGAAAGTTGTCAATCGAACGGGCAAACCGTATCCAGCTCCTGATTACCACGTTGACTTCGAGGATAGCACTGTGGGTCGCGTTATCAGGACAAACACTCTGGACAATGTGGGGGATCTGTCGTTAAACGACGTTGTGCGATTTCAATCAGGTGATGAGATTGAATCCACAGGTTCGTTTCTTTGTGTTCCGATAAGTTCGGTCAACAGGTGTTATGGAGCGCTCTCCCTTGAAAGCGCGGCCAAATTCAATTTCTCGGGAAGCGAAGCTGAGATTGTATACAGACTTGTGGAGAATGCCGCTTCCAGCCTGGAAGTATTGTATATGAATGATCTGGTGAAAGACTTTGTAATTGTCGATCATCTGACGGGCTCATTTACGAAAAAACATTTCATGAAGAAGCTCGAAGAAGAGGTGCAGCGGGCGGAAGATTTTGGAACGGAGCTGGCCCTGGCCTCGATTGCAATCGACGACAAGCAGCAGTTGATTGACAGGTACGGCAAAGAGGGGTTTGATTCGCTTCTCGGCCACGTGACAAAGATCCTGCGAGCCAACCTTCGCCCGTATGATTTGATTGGCCGGCAGGACGAGGATCGTATTGGTGTGCTGCTGGTGAATACCCCCGCGAATGAAGGCTACCTGTGGGCTGAGAAACTGCGAAAACAGATCGCCAGTCACGTGATCACGCTGAACGGCAGAAGTTTTTCGGTTACCGTATGTGTTGGTGTGTGTGGATTGATGGAAGGCATGCACAAGGAAGAACTGCTCGCAGGGACATCACAGGTATTGCACAAGGCAATCGAGAGTGGCGGCAATCTTGTTAGAGTTTTTTAACTTCATTAGAAAGGAAGCTTGAGGTAATGGCAAAACAACAGACGTTTGCCGACAAGGCAGCAAAAGCTGGTACCATGAAGGGGGCAAAGTGCCCGGTCTGCGGCACAATCTACCAACCGATCCTGATGGTTTCATCTGAACGCTCCAAGGTGACATCGAGCTGGAAGTTCAACGAGCGTCGGATTCAAGTCTGCAAGTGCAACGAAAAGCAAGTCTACAACTGAGACTCGTTGCTAAAACGTAAACTTTCCACTCTCTTCACCGTATAGTTGTTGGTGAAATCGACATCCGCGACGAAGAAGCTGATTCTTATCGTTCTTGATGGTGTCGGCATTGGTGAGCTTCCTGATGCGTCGGAGTATGGCGACGAGGGAAGCAACACCCTGGTAAATACTGCCAATGTTGTTGGTGGACTTCACTTGCCTAACCTTCAGACCCTTGGGCTGGGAAATATTGCGCCGATTCCTGGGCTGAATGTCGTCACTTCGCCACCGGCGAGTTACGGCAAGATGAAGGAGGTTTCCAAGGGAAAGGACAGTACGACGGGTCACTGGGAATTGGCCGGCGTGATTCTCGACGGAGAGTTCCCGACCTTCCCGGATGGTTTTCCAGAATCATTGTTGCAGAGATTCCTCGAGACAACAGGGTGTGCAGGGTATCTCGGCAATACGACGGCATCGGGGACAGTCATCATCCAGGAACTTGGGGCCGAGCACGTGCGAACAGGATTTCCAATCGTGTATACGTCGGCGGATTCTGTCTTTCAGATTGCAGCTCATGAAGAGGTTATCCCCGTATCGAAGCTCTATGAGATTTGTCAGCGAACCAGAGACGAGGTGTGTGTTGATGAATTTGCCGTTGGAAGGGTCATTGCTCGTCCGTTTGTCGGGATGAACGGAAGCTACACACGCACCACCAATCGGCGTGACTTTTCGCTCGAGCCGGTCGAAAAGACCGTACTCGACCTTCTCTGCGAATCGGGGATTGAAACAATGAGCATCGGCAAGGTTGATGATTTGTTTGCGGGGCGTGGTATTCGCACGAAGCTTCATACTCGAAGCAACGATGAAGGAATTGAACTGGTGGTTCGGGAATCCCGGCAAATGAAGAAAGGGTTTATCTTTGTCAACCTCGTCGATTTCGATACGTTGTACGGACACCGAAACGATCCGAAGGGTTTTGCCGCTGCTCTCGAGGTGTTTGACAGGAGGCTTCCGGAGATCATTGAAACGCTAGGTCGCGACGATCTGTTGATTATTACAGCAGATCATGGGAATGATCCGGTCACTCCGAGTACGGATCACTCGCGTGAATTTGTGCCGTTGTTGTGCTATGCGGAGTCTAAGAAGGAGGGGAGTAATCTCGGTGTTCGGAACACCTTCGCAGATGTTGGGAAAACAGTTGCCCACTACTTCGGGGTGAACAACGCACTCAAAGGCGAGAGCTTTCTCCACAGCGTGATATCATGACCGATAAGGGCCAGAAGAGTGTTGAATTCGATGCTGTCATCGGCGCCGACGGCACGATAAGCATCCCGGCATCAGTGCTCGAACGATTTGAAAAGGGGTCGGGCAAGGTTCATGTCCGGCTGAGTGGCAGGCAGGTAGCATCCGAGCTTAAGGATCGAGATGTGAGTGAAGACGAGATTCAGCGGATAGCTGGCATCCAGCTCGAGTCCCATGATCAGGTTGTGAAGTTCCTCATGTCAGAAGGAGCGTTGAGGACAAACAGACCATTCGTCCGCAGGGCTCTTGCCTTGAAGAGGATGAAAGTTTGACAGTACCCAAAATAGTGATCCACACGGATGTCTTCTTGGATCATCTCTGTGGTATCCATCAGCCGTCGATTCTCCGGATTGCAATGAGCAAGTTCTTTTGCTACACGACGGTGTTCCAGGCTGTTGAGCTTTTTTCGATTGTGCGGTCCCCGGATGAAGTCAGGGCGGTGGAGGATGCGATGGCTGCGATGAAGGTGATGGGGATGAATCCAAAAAACTCGCGTAAGTACGGCGAGATGCTCGGAAGATCAAAGGGCCTTGAGGGATTGCATGTAATGATTGCCGGCTTATGTCTCGACAGCCGATTGCCCATACTCACTAATATGAGGCGACAGTTTAGAACCATTAAAGGACTTGTCATTGTCCCGACAAAGTTAATCAAGGAGGATCTGTCGGGTGCGGA
>JACQVJ010000261.1 GCA_016209805.1 Ignavibacteriota bacterium | reverse complement strand
CTTTACGATGATGTCACCGGCCTTCAGGCCCGCCTTTTCCGCCGGTCCATTAGGTCTTGTTCCTCCGATTTTCATTCCCTCTTCGGAGCCACCGTAATCTGGAATCACCCCCAGTGTCACTGAGAAGCCTCTGGTGTCACCTCGGCCGCCCATACTTGCCGACACCGGAGCTCGTGCAAATGCCGGTCGTTCTGGTTGGGTACTAATCTCGCTCGCAACGTCATACACATAACGGACAAGCTCTTGAGTTGCGTCGTAATTCAATTTGTCCCAATCATCGGATGGTTTGTGATAGTCGGGGTGTGTGCCCGTGAAAAAGAACAGCACAGGAATGTTTTTCCCGTAAAATTGTGAGTGGTCACTCGGTCCAAAACCATCGGGGACCTTCTTGAGGGAAAACGAATACGAGGAATTGAGCTTGTCAACCAGAGCATCCCAATCAGGTGAACTGCCTGTCCCATGAAGTGTGAGAGCTTTGTTTTCAAGTCGTCCAACCATATCAAGGTTAATCATCGCAACGGTCTGCTCAAGAGGGAAGAAGGGGTTGCTCACATAATGCGCAGATCCCAGTGTTCCGAGTTCTTCGGCGGAGAAACCAATGAAGAGAATTGTCCGGCTGATTGAGGTCTTGCGGGATGCGAAGGCCTCCGCAAGCTCCAGCATCCCAGCACTCCCCGATGCATTGTCGTCTGCTCCGTTATGGATTTCGTGCGCGTCCGGCTGAAGCGATCCCGAGCCGGGCCCTCCGTACCCAAGGTGGTCGAAGTGAGCCCCAACAATCACAACCTGATTCTTGAGCCTTGGATCCTGGCCTTCAAGGTAGCCAAGGACATTCGCGCTCTTTGACATGACTTTTTGAACATCCGTCTTGAGGGTCGCCGAAACGTTTGGGAATTCCACCGAGACCGGCTTCTTGGAAGCGTTGATCGAATCCTGAAGGGTCTTCAGGTCAATACCCCGTGAACGGAAGAGGGGTTCGAACACCGAACGCTTTACGGAAACGGCAGCGATTCCTGAGGTGGCATGAGCATGGTCGAACGTTAGCTTGATAAGATCATCATCTTTGTCGTCCACAGGTCCTGTGATGAGGACAAGCGCCTTGGCTCCCTTGTCGCGGGCAGTGCGGGCCTTGTTCCGAAAGGACGTGTGGCGATAGAGTTCGCTGTGGGGATTATCTCCCTCGGGACCATAACGCATCGCGACAACGATCTTTCCTGTCACATCCACGTCGCGATATTCGTCAAAGTTGTTGTCGGGTGCAGAGATTCCGTATCCAACAAACACGAGGGATCCGGAAAAAGTAGCAGTGGTGGTGAACCCAAGGGGACGAAAATCGAGGTCAACCTCGAAGTGTGTCGCTTTCCCAGTTCCGTCTTCGAATATTAATGCGTTATCCTTGCCAAGTTTCACGGCCGATACAAAGTCGAACTCTTGAAAGTAGGTCGCATTATCCCCAGCCGGGATGAGACCGTAGCTCTCCATCAGATTAGAAACGTATGTCGCGGCTTTCCTGTTTCCCTCGGTTCCCGCTGCACGTCCTTCCAACTCGTCAGATGCGAGATACGCTACGTGCGCCCTGAGATCCTCCGCTGTAATCTCAGATGAGGTTTGTCCTGCCAGGAATCCTGCTGAGAGAAAATGGAGCAAGACTGCAGCACTGATGTATCGTATCATTGGGTTCCTTTCCGTTTTCCATGCAACGTTCGTTAGCAATCTTGTACACATAAACCGATGCGAAACCTGTGGAGGATTATTCCTTCCAGTCCGCAATAAACAGGTTTGTTTCGCCTTGCACTTTGCCGTTTCTGTTGGAGGCAAACACCAGCTTCCTTCCATCACGACTAAACATTGGAAATCCGTCGAATGTCGCATTGAATGTTACTCGCTCGATTCCCGTGCCATCGACGTTGATGAGGTAGAGATCGAAGTTCCTTCCTTTGGGGTTTTCCATGTTTGAAGCGAAGATAATCCTCTTGTTATCAGGATGAAAAAAGGGGGCAAAATTCGCCGCCCCGTTGTTTGATATCTGCCTCTTATTCGAGCCGTCGGCGTTCATCACAAACAGCTCCATGCGCGAGGGCCTCACAAGATTCTGTTCAAGCAGCCGTTTGTAAGTGGCGATTTGTGCGCTGTCGGTGTGATGCCAGGATCGGTAGACGATCATCTTTCCATCCCAGGAATAGAACGCACCCCCATCATAACCCAGTTCATGTGTGAGTTGCAGGACATCGGTTCCGTCAAGATTCATGGTGAACAAATTAAGATCGCCATTCCGGGTGGATGTAAACACGATCCTGTCGCCGAGTGGGGACACAGTTGCTTCCGCGTCGTAACCGGGTGTCGTGGTTAACTGTCGCAGATTGCTCCCATCGACGTCCGCGAGAAAGATATCGTATTCGGGCGAGACTTTCCAAGCATACCCCTGTGAATGATCAGGTGCAGTGGGGCAGTCGTCCGAGTAGTGGTGCGTGGAAGAGAAAAGGATGGTCTTGTCACCTGGAAGAAAGTACCCGCACGTTGTTCTCCCCGTTCCGGTGCTGACGAGCTTGGCATTGCCTGTGGCGAGGTCGAGAACAAATTCTTGATCACACTTGTATGGAGTTGTTGTCGATTGGAAAATCAGTTTCGTTTCATCAAACGAAAAATATCCTTCAGCATTCTCACCCCCAAATGTGAGTTGCCGGATATGTGACAGGTGTTTTTCGCCCTCCACAATCAGCGAGACTTGTCGATCATCGTGTTGAGAGAAGGCAGTGATAAGTAGAAATAGCATGAAAAATGTGAAGTGCTGTACCATGTTCGTATCCGATTCAACTTGCTTGGATTGTTCGTTATAACTGACCCGTTGCAGGAGTGGAGAGTGGTTGGTGACTCACGTGGATATTTTTTACTTCAATGTGGCAAGCGCAGCTTTGAGCTTTTCGAACGACTCTGGTGTTCTGACGCTGTATTCCAGGTCTACGTATGCAATGTACCCCGACCGATCGACAACATACACTGTACGTCGGTTGTATCCTGATGTCGGATTGAAGCTTGCATAGGCTGTTGCCACCTCGTGATTGTGATCGCTCAGCAGAGGGAATTGAAGGCTGTGATGTTTCGCCCATTCGTGGTGCGAATATACATAGTCTCCACTGATGCCATATACTTCCGCTCCAAGCTCGGCAAGCGATCCAATGTTGTCGCGCATTGTACACATCTCTTTGGTGCATCCACCACTCCAATCCGCAGGATAGAAAGCCAAAATGATGTTGCGAGCTCCAATCGCCTTGCTCAGAGTCAGACCTGCCCGATCGATCGTATCCATTGTTGCATACGGGAGTGTGAAGTCGGGGGCTCTGTTGCCGAGCTTCGGTCCTTCGGTCGCGTGGGCCTGCGGAACGAGCAATGTCGTTAGAAACAGTACCATCAATCGTGTTGCGCCACGTTGGTCCATGACGTTTCTCCTGACAACGTTAGCTTCAATGTAAACTAAGACAGCCGAAAATGCAATCGATGCAGGGTTCCTTGACATTCGCTCAGCGCGTCAATATATTGGCTGCACAATGATTCTCTAAATACTGTTTCGGTGATCCAAATGTTCGAAGGAAAAACATCAGTTGTTACAGGGGGCACTGGCGCGTTGGGCCACATCGTGGTCGAGCGTTTCCTTTCAGCCGGAGCGAATGTGGTTGTCCCATATCGTTCGGCAACATCGCTGAGCTCCTTTCAGAACCAGATCAATAATTCGAAAGGGAAACTGTTGCTTAGCAAGGTGGATCTTTCTGTTGAGGAACAGGTAGAGGGTTTGCTCAGCCAGTTTCATTTCCGCGGTCATGGCAAAGTGCTTGCCCGTGTTCAGATTCCTCGCGTAGCGAGGGAAGTTGCTGCTGGAGACTTCCAG
>JACQVJ010000251.1 GCA_016209805.1 Ignavibacteriota bacterium | reverse complement strand
TCCTACCAAGTTGTGCGGGTTGTCCTCTCAACTTCTTCCTGACGGCCTCTGTATCACCACGGTAGGTCAGACATTCCTGTCTGAACACAACGGTCAGGGCGCGCTGGTCATTGGTTGGATCTCTGCGGACAGATAGGAATATCTGTCCTACCACGTCGTGCGGGTTGTCCTCTCAACTTCTTCGTAATTGAACCTGTCTCATTCGTTTGCTATATTGACAACGTTGCGAATCAGAGAATCGAAAGGAATCAATGAAGCGGACGTACATCGAAGAATTGTCGAAACATCAAGGAGAAGAAGTAACGCTGAAAGGGTGGCTCTACCACAAACGCTCAAGTGGAAAGATCAAGTTTCTGGTTATGCGAGATGGAACCGGGATCGTGCAAGGCGTGCTTGTCAAGGGTGCAGCGAGCGATGAGGTGTTCGACTGTTTCGACAAGCTGACGCAGGAGTCGTCGTTTGTCATGAAGGGGAAGGCGAAGAAAGAAGACCGTGCTCCCGGCGGGTATGAAATCGAAGTTTCAGATATCGAGATCGTCAGTGTTGCCCAGGACTACCCGATCACACCGAAAGAACACGGCGTTGAGTTTCTCATGGATCGGCGTCATCTATGGCTGAGATCAAGCCGCCAGCATGCGGTATTGAGGATACGCCACGAAATCATCCGCGCAATACGCGAGTTCTTTGATAGTCGGGGCTTCCTACTTCTTGATGCACCAATCTTTACGCCTGCTGCATGTGAAGGGACTTCTACGCTCTTTGAGACGGATTACTTCGATCTCGGCAAGGCTTACCTCACCCAGTCGGGGCAGCTCTACGGTGAAGCGGGCGCGATGGCGTTCGGAAAGGTGTATGTCTTCGGTCCCACCTTCCGCGCAGAGAAGTCGAAGACTCGTCGCCACCTGACGGAATTCTGGATGGTTGAGCCGGAGGTTGCGTACTTTGACCTGAACGACGATATGGATCTTGCCGAAGAGTTTCTGGAGCACATCGTACAGTCTGTATTAAAGAACAGAATGCCAGAGCTTAAGACGCTAGAACGTAACACAGAGTTTCTCGAAAACGTCAAGCGACCCTTGCCACGGATAACGTATGACGAAGCCGTGGACATCCTGAAGAGGAAAGGAGTTAACTTTGAGTGGGGTAACGACTTCGGTGGGTCAGATGAAACGGTAATCTCGGAGCAATTCGATCGTCCTGTCATGGTGCATCGGTATCCGGCGAAGATCAAAGCATTCTACATGAAGCGCGATCCGCAGAACTCCGATCTTGCACTTGCTTTGGACGTGCTTGCGCCGGAGGGGTATGGCGAGATTATCGGTGGCAGTCAGCGGGAAGACGACCTCGATATCCTGACCCAGCGAATTCGGGAGCACAGTTTGCCGCAGGATGCGTTCGAGTGGTATCTCGATCTTCGTCGCTATGGGTCTGTTCCGCATGCAGGGTTCGGTCTAGGCGTCGAACGAACAGTCGGCTGGATTTGCGGTTTGGACCACGTAAGGGAGACAATTCCGTTTGCGAGAATGATCTATCGACTCACACCATAAGCGAGCCACGTTCCCCGATGCTTACGGTTACCAATCTCCGAAAAGAATTCTCGTCAGTCATCGCTGTCGACAGAGTGTCTTTTGAAGTTGGCCGCGGCGAGATCTTCGGGTTGCTCGGCCCGAACGGTGCAGGGAAGACAACCACAATCCGCATGGCGCTGAACATCCTCCAACCGGATGGAGGCGAGATTCGTTACGACGGAGAACGGTTCTCCGAAAAAACCCGAAACATCATTGGCTACCTGCCGGAGGAACGTGGTCTCTACAAGAAAAGCAAAGTCTTCGATACGATTCTTTACTTCGCGCAGTTGCGGGGGATGAATGCGGGCGCTGCCCGGGCCGTAGCGTATCGTTGGCTTCACCGGTTTAGTTTGCTTGAACATCGAGAGCGCAAAGTTGAAGAGCTTTCGAAAGGCAACCAGCAGAAGGTGCAGTTCATCTGTGCCCTCATTCATGATCCCGTCCTCGTTATCCTCGACGAACCCTTCTCGGGACTTGATCCTGTGAATCAGATTCTCTTCAAAGATGTGTTCATGGAGCTGAAGCAGGCCGGTAAGGCTGTTGTCTATTCCACTCATCAAATGGATCAGGCGGAGAGATTGAGCGACACGTTGTGTCTTATTGATCACGGTCGGGTAGTGCTGTCGGGGAGCGTGCGCAACATAAAGAAGCGTTATGGCAAGAACTCCGTCCACATTGAATTCGACGGCAACGGTGCGTTCATGGATTCTCTCCCTGGCGTACGCCGCGCAATCATGTACGAACATTCGGCAGAGCTGGAACTTGGTGATGGCGTCGCTGGAAACGCGTTGTTGGGTGAGATCGTTGGGCGAGTTGAGGTGAGGAAGTTTGAACTGCTGGAACCATCGCTGCAATCGATCTTCATTCAGGTTGTGGGGATGCCTGACAATGGAAAACGCGGGGTCTTCGCACGCGAGGTGAACGTGAAATGACCAAGGCTCTTGTCGTTGCAAAATGGGAATACCTGGAGAAGGTGAAGAGCAAGGCATTCCTCATCGGCCTTCTCGTCACACCGGTGCTTATGCTTGTGATGGGACTTCTCCCGACTCTTCTTGCATGTCAGGAAGACGAGACGACGAAAGTAATCGGTGTGATCGACCGGACGGGTGAGATTGCCGGTCCGCTTGCTGCCCGTTTGCAGAATCAATACAAACTTTCGAACGGCAATCTCAGGTACCTGCTCCGCCCCATAGCGGTGGGTGACGATATGGACTTCGAGGAAGCAAAGGCGGAAGGCGATACGAAAGTGTTGATGGATGAGATCGAAGGTTTGTGCATTATCAATCCATCACTTCTCGGTGATAGTCTCATTGAGTACCGGTCCAAGAACGTGGCTGACCTCAGGACCACCGGCCGAATCGAAGAATCAGTCAGGGCAATCATGCTGGAGAAGAAGGTTGCTGCATTGGGTTTGCAGCCTACAGTGCTTCAGGAACTCAAGGTAAACCTCGATGTGCGAACGGTGAGGCTCTCATCCGAAGGAGAAGAAGAGTCGGGCTTCACGAAGGTGTTCTTCACCGCGTATGTTTTCCTGATGATGTTGTTCTTTCTTATCTTCACATCAGGACAGTTGCTCGTCCGGAGCGTGATTGAGGAGAAGTCAAGTCGCATCGTGGAAACGCTTGTTTCATCATGTTCACCCACGGAACTCATGTCAGGAAAAATCCTCGGTCTAAGCGGTCTTGGCCTTACGCAGATGGGCTTCTGGGCGTTGATC
Source organism: Ignavibacteriota bacterium (assembly GCA_016209805.1). Taxonomy (GTDB): domain Bacteria; phylum Bacteroidota; class Ignavibacteria; order UBA10030; family UBA6906; genus JACQVJ01. The sequence continues at coordinate 658 of JACQVJ010000251.1, read as the reverse complement.
GGGGCGGCACTTTCATTGCGTCTCGGATTTGATTTTGCCTCGGCGGATCAGGCGCTGCTGCTTGTGGTCTATTTCGTACTTGGATATCTCTTCTACGCCGCGGTGTTTATTGCGCTTGGTTCACCGGTAACAACCGAGCAGGAGGCGCAACAGATATCGAGCTATCTTGTGATCTTCCTTGTCCTGCCAATAGCATTGGCAATCCCAGCGATGCAAAATCCGAATGCCCTGTGGATCAAAGTCCTGACGTACGTCCCCTTTTTCACGCCCACAATGATGGCTCTCAGAATTCCGATTGCGATGCCGTCCGTGGTCGAGGTTGTTACGACAGTTTTGATCATGGTGGCCGCGATTTACGGCGGCATGCTGGTTGCCGGCCGGATTTTTCGTGTTGCGATTCTGGCAACCGGCAAAAGAGCAACGCTTGCCGAGATGGTGCGATGGGCAAGAACCGCATAACCTCTGGAAGGAATTGTATGAAGAAAACCCGCATTGCTGTTCTGATTGTCGCGTCGATGGCAGGGATTCACGCTGCCGGCGCGCAGGTCGTGCTGCCTGACAAACATCAACCTACCGGGTTGCATGATCACGTCTTTGGTCTTGGTCTGTTCGGAGGTGCAGCCACCGGATTCGGCCTCAGTTTTCGGCATCACCTTCC
>JACQVJ010000271.1 GCA_016209805.1 Ignavibacteriota bacterium | reverse complement strand
TTCGAGCCGTTCTTCACTACAAAGTCTGAAGGCAAAGGTGTGGGTCTCGGCCTCGCAGTCGCCTATGGTATCATCGAACGTCACCACGGAAAAATTGAAGTTGAATCGATGGTGGGACGCGGAACGACGTTTACGATCACTTTTCCCACCATACAGCCGGTGTACGCAGATGCGTCACCTTCGATGGAAGGAGCTTAGCAATGAACAAACAGGATATTGGAATATTAGTCGTTGATGATGAGCTGATAGTCCGCGAATCGCTTACCAAGTGGTTTCGGGAGGATGGGTTCCGCGTCGATGCTGCAGAAAACGGTGCGGCTGCACTCAGGAAACTCCAGGGGAATTCCTGGAACATCATGCTTGTGGACATCAAGATGCCCGGCATGGATGGAATCGAGCTGCTGCAGCGCATCCGTGAGATCACCAAAGAAATCACGGTCATCATCATCACTGCGTTTGCGTCCGTGGACAGTGCAGTGAAGGCGTTGAAGGAAGGGGCATACGATTACATCACTAAGCCCATCGACCCCGACTATCTCGATCACCTCATTGAGAAGGCACTGAAGGAGCAACAGCTTGTCCGTGAGAACAGACAGTTGCGTGATACCGTGAGTGAGCTTTCCACCGCCGGAGAGATCATTGGCGACTCGCCTGAGATCAGAAATGTAATGGAGCTGATTCACACGGTGGCGCCGACCGACACAACGGTGATGATCAGGGGTGAGAGCGGTACGGGGAAGGAACTCGTGGCGCGAGCAATCCATAACGGGAGTCCTCGCAGGTACTTCCCCATTGTCACCGTCAACTGCGGCGGCATGACCGAGACATTGCTTGAGAGTGAGCTGTTCGGTCACGAGCGGGGAGCCTTCACCGGCGCGCAGCAGCGCCGCAAAGGAAAGGTGGAACTTGCCGATGGCGGTACACTCTTTCTCGACGAGATAGGAAACATCGACATGAAAACGCAGATGGACCTCCTGCGAGTGATCGAGACGAAGCAATTCACACGCGTGGGGGGAACAGACATCATTCGCTCTGACTTCCGTGTCATCTGCGCCACGAACAAAGATCTCGAACAGGCAGTCAAGGATGGCATTTTCCGCGAGGATCTCTTCTATCGTCTCAACGTCTTCACCGTCTGTCTCCCACCACTTCGCAAGAGGCCGGGTGATATCGCTCAGCTTGCGCATTACTTCCTTGAGAAATACACAAGGGCGATGACCAAGACCGTCAAAAGCTTCACACCCGAGGCGATGCATGCGCTGAAGGGGTACGACTGGCCCGGCAACGTCCGTGAGCTGGAGAATGCAGTTGAGCGTGCGGTGGTCGTCTGCAAGGGCCCTTCGATTGAAAAGGACGACCTTCCCGTGCAAACCGTTGCTGCGCCGAGACCCGACGGCCGAAAGCTGGAAGACATCGAGCACCGGTACATTGCAGAGGTGCTTGACGAGACCGGATGGAACATCACGCGCAGCGCATCCATACTCGACATCGACCGCGTAACGCTGTATCATAAGATCGAGAAGTTCGGACTGAAGCGGAAGCAATGAACTCCATCCACCTTCTCCCTCTCGGCGATGTGGATCGTGGAATTGTGGAGAGTCTTCAGCAGCCTCTGAGCAGGGTGTTCCGCATGCCGGTGTTGCTCAAGGAAGCGAACCTTCCGCTTGATGCGTTCTTTGATGAGGCACGAGGACAGTACAACTCCACGGCAATGATTCAGTTCTTGCGGAACGAGCAATCGGCGCTTGCGCGTCTTCACCCCGGCCGGGAGGGGAGCCACGAACGCATCCTGATGGTCTTCGGCTCCGACCTTTACATTCCGGTCCTCACATACGTCTTCGGAGAAGCGGAGCTTGGCGGACGGGTTGCCATCGTCTCTTACTACCGTCTGCGCAACGAGCTGTACGGACTCCCTCTGCAACGACCCCTTCTTCTTAAGAGAATCTGCAAAGAAGCCTTGCACGAGCTCGGCCACACATACGGACTCACCCATTGCCTTTTGCAGGATTGCGTCATGCACGCCTCCACGTATGTAGAAGACATCGACCTCAAAGGCGACACCTTCTGCCCCGATTGCATCGCCGCCGTGCAAAACCCCCGCGCGTGAGAAGAGCGAGGAGAGGTTCGGGGTTCTTCTGATTTCGGATTTCGAATTGACGATTGCGGATTGCACACTTGAGTCTTAGTCCTGATTTCTGATTTCTGGATTTTTGATTCTTGATCCTTGATTCTTGATCCTTGATTTCTTTTTCTGATTTCGGATTGTCAATTGCGAATTGCACACTTGCCCGCATTTCTCGATTTCTGATTTTTGATACTTGATTCTTGATCTGTAACTTCCGACCTCTGACCTCCGACCTCTGTCCTCTGACCTCTGTCCTCTGCCTTGCTGGATCGTTGGATTGTTGGATATTTGGATTCTTGATTCTCTCCCCGATTCCCCCTCTCACCTTTTCCCCTTTGTCATTTGTCATTTTTCATTCTCAACTCTTGCATCTTTCCCCCGCCTCCGCTACCTTTGCACTGGGCCTCCCTCCCAATTTGAGACCCTATGCTGACTCCGAAACTTCGGTCAGGGGATGAAGAAGTTTGGAACATAGGAAACCCATGAAAGGAATACACGCAACACCTGCGCCTCTCCCGCCGCAAGGGATGAATAGACGCAATCGTTGTTGCAGCGGTTAGGTGCAATGCCGCCTAATCGAAGTTGGCCTTATTAAAGGGTGATTAATTGCTATTGTGGATTACGAAGATAGAATGTTAAATAGACGATCTTTCTACAACCAAATAAATGGACGGAATGATGTGGCATGACGTAGAGACAACTGAAGACCTGCTCAACTTTACCGTTGTTGCGGACACTGCCGCCCAGCTTGTCCGCGAATCCGCTGGTCAGCCCCTTTCTATCGGTGTGTCAGGAAGCTGGGGTACTGGCAAGTCCTCCTTGGTCAAGATGATAGGGACTTCACTGAAGGAGACGGATGCCGATAAAGGGAAATACGTCTTTCTCGAATTCAATGCATGGCTATACCAAGGTTACGACGACGCGCGCATGGCGCTTCTGCAATCCGTTGCGGACAGACTGCTTATGGAAGCGAAGGCGCGCAAGACCCACGTCGAGAAGGCCGTAGACTTCCTCAAGCGCGTGAACTGGCTTCGCGTTGGAAACCTGCTTGCACCTACCGTCTCCAGCGCGCTCGTAGGTGGGACTC
>JACQVJ010000250.1 GCA_016209805.1 Ignavibacteriota bacterium | reverse complement strand
TTGCCAATTGCCCAGTGTAGTATGAAGGCTATGTTTCTGCCGGAATCTTCGCCGCGCCTTGGCCCGGTTCTATGCGTTCGTGGCGGCGGCCTTGATCGCTTCGATCATGCTGTCGGGTTTTGCGATCCCTTTCCCGGCGATATCGAATGCCGTTCCATGATCCGGCGATGTTCGAACAATGTTCAATCCGGCGGAGACGTTTACCGCGGCGCCGAATGAAGACATCTTCAGTGGAATCAGTCCTTGATCATGATACATTGCGATGACGGCATCATAGATATTGGGTTCGTATCGTCCGAAGAATGAATCCGCAGGAAAGGGTCCTTCGATACTAAGCCGGTGAGATCGGAGTTCCCGGATCACTGGCTCGATTACCATTTGATCTTCCGTGCCGATCCCACCCCCTTCCCCGGCGTGGGGGTTCAGACCAAGTACCGCGAGTTTGGGCTTACGAATAAGCCAATCGTTTCGCAGCGCTTCATGAACCACCTCAATCCGCTCGCGTAACAATGCACGCGATATGGTCTCAGACACTTTGTTAATCGGGATGTGGATTGTTACGAGACCCACCCGCATCGTCGCGGAGACAAGCATCATCGCAACGTGAGGGGAAGATGTGAGACGTTGAAGCATCTCAGTCTGTCCTGGAAATGCAACGCCCGCCATTGCCATCGCCAGTTTCGAGACTGGCGCTGTGACCATTCCTGCCGCGACACCGGTGAGAACCAGACGCACAGCCTTTTCAATCGCAGCAGTTGCTGTTGCACCGGCAGTCTCCGAGATCTTCCCGGGTGTTATCGCGGAACGAGGAAGAGGTGAGGTTTCAACAAGAGGAACCACGCTTGATGGCTTTGGCAGCGGACCGATATCCAGGAAGCGCCGCATTTCAAGGGGTACGTTGAGTCGTTCGGCGTAGTAGAGGAACACGCTCGAGGGCCCGACGAGTACCGGCCTGCACATACGTCGTACCGCCGGATGAGCGATACTCTTGAGCACAACCTCCGGGCCAACGCCGTTGCAATCTCCGACGGTGATGGCGATGGCTGGATTTTCATGGTGCCGTTGCTTCATAGAGTTTGCGTTAACACCAGTGTGTAGTTCCCGGATTTTGTCTGATCGACAAATATGAATTTCTTATTCAAACTCTCATAATACCACGTTTCCTGGAAGCCTGTGACAGGATTGAGTGTCCTGTCTATCTTTGTCGGTGAACCGTGCAGTATGTAAATTCGGCCCCGATCCGACTTTGAGCCATCCGTTTCTCGCAGCGTGTTGAAGTGTTTCGTTGCGTAGTCCACTCTTCGATAGTATTCCACCATGACCTCGTTATACGCGGTGTTCGGCGTACGGTCCTTTGCACGCCAGAAGTTCTCCAGGTTCGTGCGACGCGATTCCCGGCTGCCGCTGGTGAGTGAGTCAAGCTCATCCTCGGTCGTGATGTACCGGAGTGCATTGAGGGCCTGGTCCACGTCGCGCATTGAAAATGGCATTTCCGGCCATACCATCCTGAATGGGTGTTTCAACTCTTTTTCGGATTTTCCCTGACTCACCTTCAGTGTGAGCATGTAGTTATCCAGAGGGAACCGCTCGCTTGAGAGAGGTATGATGATGCCGAGCCCCGCCTTCTGATCAGGCGTCAAGCGATACGTGAACGATGCGTCTGATTTGCTCACTTCAAGATTGACATTCTCTAAAGTCATTGTCATTTTCAGCGTATCCGCTGCGACGATTTTCGGGGTTTCACCCTTGGGAGGAGTTGGGGAAATTGTGCAATAAGCGCTGACGGGTTCAGATGATAAAGAGGAGACCTGCACGAACAGGGCACAAGGTTTCCCGAAAGGGACATTGCCAGCATAATTCACAGGAGTGACTGATGCAATCGGTTCGCTCACGTCGGTCCATTCAATGAACATTGGTGTTGACGTGGCAAGTTGGTCCTGCTTGAATCTCATTGCTTCGACAGTTTTCTTTCGGTCGAAGAACCTCCGGTCTGATTCAAGATCAGTGACTTCGAATACTATCGTGTACCTGCCCGGGCCCACAACAAAGGAGGTGGCGCTCTGGTACCATTGCCTGGGATCTGTCAGCGCGTTTTCAGAATCGTCGGCGTCCATGTCGAAACGGTTAATCTCCCGTGCCTTCGACTCTCCGTTAGGATCGAGAAGCTCCACGAGGACTTCGCCTCTCCGCTTGAAGTTTGCGGCAGTAGCATGGTCTGAGTTTCTCACAGGGACGAAGAACTGTTGGTCGATTCTATAATGCACATCCACGCGGGATTTTGTAGAGTCCGATCCGGGGAGATTCACTGCCTCATAAAAGAGGAACTGCTCGTGCTGTTCTTGCATCATTGGTCTGGGCTGTCCGAAGCCGGTGTGGAACAGGCCTGCCAATATCGCCATCACCACAAATCCACATCTCATTGTTTTCTCCTCTGCAGGTTATACTTCTCTTTTAAAGTTACTGAGAAAATCAATCAATAATCGTACCCCTACTCCCGATCCTCCTTTCGGGATGTAGTCAAGCGATTCGTCCATAATTGCCGTTCCTGCGATGTCGAGATGTACCCATTTGTAGTCACCGATGAATTTCTTTAGGAACATCGCAGCGGTGATTGCGCCTGCCCAGCGGCCGCCAACGTTCTTCACATCGGCAACGTCGCTCTTGACGAGCTTCTCATATTCCTCAAACAGCGGGAGTTGCCACACGCGTTCATACGTCCGCTCACCCGCGACTTTCAACCGGGCCATTGCTGCCTCGTCGTTCCCCATCATACCGGATGCATGATGGCCGAGTGCGACGACGCACGCACCGGTGAGAGTGGCGAGGTCGATCAC
>JACQVJ010000249.1 GCA_016209805.1 Ignavibacteriota bacterium | reverse complement strand
GGGAAGCGGGGACGAGGCGACATATGACACGGCATCATCACACTGAGACTGATTGAAGATCTTGAATGCAGCAGTTGGAATTCCGTGTCGCTTCATAAACTCCTTTGCGAATGCCTTGCTCCACTCAAGCTGTGCAGCGCGCTTTGTTGGACCAACGATAAGTCGTCCATGATGCCGAAAGAGGTCAACAATGCCGGAGGCAAGCGGCTGTTCCGGTCCAACAACTGTCAGATCGATATTCTCGGTCGTGGTAAAGTCCAACAATCCCGAGAGATTCTCCGGTTTCAGGGGAATACATTCAGCGATCGTGCCGATTCCCGGATTGCCTGGTGCACAGAATATCCTGCTGACATCAGGGCTTGCCCGAATTTTCCAGACCAGCGCATGTTCCCGACCTCCCGAGCCGATCACAAGAATTTTCATCTCACGCCGCCAAGAGTGATTCGAAGATCCTCACGAGGGAACCCGTCAGTTTGACCCGATTGTACTTGTTGACCACCTCGGGAGTCGGACCGTGAAGCCGTCCCTTTGCATACGACTCGTAGAACTCTACAAGTGCCTTCTTGATGCCAGCAACATCCTTTGGAGCTACAACCTTTCCTCCGGTCTCGAGTATTGTCATATTCATGAATCCTTCGGGAACGCAGCCGAGGATGGGCTTGCGTGCGCCGATGTACTCGTATGTTTTCCCCGGGGAGCCGACTTCATCTCCGACAATCACCCAAAGAAGATCGGATTCAACCAGACAACGGACGCAATCCCGATGCGGCAAATAACCCAGCACGGTGACATTCTCCCGTAAGCCGAGACTCTCCACGAGCTTCATGTTCTCCTCCCGGAAGTTTCCAATGAAGACCGCTTCGATTTTCCGGCGAAACTCCGGCTGCTCTTTGAATAGCTCGTGAAGCGCTTCCAGAAAATAATCCGGGACTCTATCCTCCCAGAACACTCCTGCATACGTCACGCGCATTTTCTCGGTGCGGGGAAGAAAGTCGGTACGAGAATCTTTCTTGACGGTCCGAAAGTCTTCCGGGTCGAATCCCTGCGGGATAATGTCGACGTCATTATACGTGAGAAAGCCGTACCGCTTGATGAGCAGTTCCTTCACACGCCGGTTGGTAGTGATCACGTGGCTGCTTGCTTTCAGAGCTCTTTTTTCCAAGTGGATGTTTCTCAGCTTGTGCAGGGGAGTTGGATAGAACTTGAAGGGATATTCCACCCAGGGATCGCGATAGTCAAAGACCAGAGGTTTGTTGATCCGCGCTTTCAGCTCGGCCCCGATCATGAAGTCGGTGAACGGCGGTGCCGTGGCAAAGATGAGATCGAATGGCGTTTCATTGTGGAGATGGACTCCCCGGGCCACAGCTTTTCGTCTCCACCCAACCTTGTTGTCCGGAATGAAGAAGGTGTCGCTTAAACGACTCAGCATCTTTCTCATCCTCTCGGACGGGAACTTCACCACGTCACCGTTCTTCATAAAAAACTTGCCGGGTCCAGCAGCTCGAGTCCGCTCGATGCGCACCTCCCGCGACTTCAGCTCATCAAGCAACGAATCATCCTTCGCAAAGTAGCCGACAGGCTCAACGGTCAGGACGGTCGGGAGCCAGCCATAGTCCGGAAGATACTTCACAAACTTGAGGGTCCGTTGCACTCCGCTCAAACCCATCGGCGGAAAATAGTATGCGATAACCAGGACTCTTCGAGGGGCAATTTCTGTCAATGGTTTCCTTACACAATCAAGAGTTCCTTTGGCGCAGTATTGAGCACCTCGCACCCGTGTTCGGTCAACAGGACATCATCTTCAATGCGCACGCCGCCAAATCCCGGAACATATACTCCGGGCTCAATCGTAATGACGCTACCTGCCTGCAGCCGTTCCTTACTGAGCGCCGAGACACGCGGTCGTTCATGGACGTTCAGACCCAATCCATGACCGAGCGAGTGGGTGAAGTACCGCCCATAGCCACCCCTCTTTATGCTTCGTCGCGCAACGTCGTCGAGATCCTTCGCCCACATTCCACCACGAGCGGACGCAATTGCCTTGCGTTGGGCATCGAGGACAACCGAGTATATCTCCCGAGCCCGTTGTGATGGTTTGCCTACAGCGATGGTACGCGTGATGTCCGAGTTGTATCCCTTCAGAGTGCAGCCGAAGTCAAGCGTTACGAACTCTCCCGACTTGATTCGTTTTGAGGTGGCGCGAGCGTGTGGCAGCGAGCCCCGCTCTCCACTTGCAACTATCGCTTCAAATGCCTCGCCCTCTGCACCGAATTTTTTGTGAAAGTAGGCTATCTCCGCGGCAACATCCAGCTCCGAAACACCGGCTCGGATGGTGTGGAGCGCTTCTTTGAAGACTTTATCGGAGATGCGCACGGCTTCCCGGATAATTGATATCTCGCGTCTATCCTTCACAAGCGCAATGCCCTCAACAAAATCGGCCGTGGAAACGAAGGCCGTTCCGGGAAAGAGCTTCCTCAATGATCGATACTGGGCGTACGTGATATGATGTGATTCGAAGCCTACTCTCCTGTGTCCAGCGAGAATCTCTCGTTCAGCAACCTCCTCAAAGAGACCACGGCGTGTAATCGCCCGACTCATCCCTTTCACCTCCTGCTTGCTTTGCAGACCATAACGCGAGTCCGTGAAGAAGAGTGCGCGAGATGGTGTGATTATACAAAGAGCATTGGAGCCGGAAAAGCTCGTCAGGTATCGAACACTCTGAGGTGAGGAAACGATAAGCGCATTAAGCGACTTCTTCCTCATTTCCTCACGCAAGCGTACGATTCTGTAGTGAGCCATCGTGCGTATCAGGTTCTCACAGGTGATAGTTGGGAGCTTCCTTTGTGATGGCAACGTCGTGGGGATGGCTTTCATGAAGACCCGCCTCGGTCATACGAACGAACCGCGCCTTCTTCAACTCGACGATCGTTCTGGCGCCACAATACCCCATTGCGGAACGAAGTCCACCAATCATTTGATAGACCGTATCGCCGAGTGGTCCTTTGTAGGGCACACGTCCTTCAATGCCTTCCGGGACAAGTTTCTGAATATCGTCTTCCGCATCCTGGAAGTAGCGGTCCTTACTCCCCGCCTTCATCGCTTCAATCGAACCCATCCCGCGGTATACCTTGTAACTCCGCCCCTCATAAAGCACCTTCTCCCCTGGACTTTCATCGACACCAGCGAAGAGTCCCCCGATCATTACGGAGTCTGCTCCTGCAGCAATGGCCTTTGCAATATCACCGGTTTGCTTGATCCCACCGTCAGCAATCACCGGAATCTTGTACTTTGCAGCCACCGGGCAACATTCAAGAAGCGCGGTAATTTGAGGTACTCCCACACCTGCGACGACCCTCGTTGTGCAAATAGAACCCGGACCGATACCTACTTTCACGCCATCGGCACCTGCTTTGATGATGTCCCGCGTTGCCTCGGCCGTGCCGACGTTCCCGGCAATTAGATCGAGCTTCGTGAATCTCTTGCGGAGCTTCTTCACCATGTCGAGCACTCCCTTCGAATGGCCGTGCGCCGTATCCAGAACGACGACATCGACACCAGCAGCCGTAAGAGCTTCCACACGTTCGATGGTGTCGCCTGTAACGCCCACGGCCGCCCCGACGCGCAACCGGCCATGCCTGTCTTTGCATGCGATCGGATGTCTCCTTTTCTTCTGAATATCTTTGAACGTAATCAATCCCTTCAGTATGCCGTTTTTATCGACGACGGGGAGTTTCTCAACCTTGTGTTTCTGAAGTATGCGTTCGGCCTGTTCGAGATTAGTACCAAGCGGGGCAGTGACAAGATTTTCTTTTGTCATGATATCGGAAACCACCTGATCTTCATCCGGTTCAAACCGGAGATCACGGTTGGTAATGATCCCGATGAAGCGGTTCGCCGCATCCACAACGGGGATTCCCGAAATCCTGTATTTGTTCATCAGCGTCAGAACATCCCTTACGCGCTGGCCCGCCTGCACGGTGACGGGATCGAGAATCATACCGCTTTCCGAGCGTTTCACCTTGTGGACCTCCTCCACTTGCCGCCCGATCGACATGTTCTTGTGTAGTATGCCAATGCCCCCTTCACGGGCAATGGCTATGGCCATTTCAGACTCAGTCACGGTATCCATCGCCGCGCTGACGAGTGGAATGTTGAGGTCGATGTTGCGAGTGAGCTTTGAACGAACGGTTACTTCACGGGGGAGGACACTGGATTTTGCCGGTACGAGCAAAACGTCATCGTAGGTGAGCGCATCGCCAATTACTTTTCTCTTCGCCACAAGATCGTATAGTCTGAATGATGAATCAGCCACAGTTTAGGTAAAGGCCGGAATACCTGTGATATCCTCACCCACGATAAGGGTGTGCATCTCATGGGTCCCTTCATAAGTGATCACCGATTCGAGATTTGCAGCATGCCGCATCACGGGATATTCGTCGAGTATGCCGTTTGCACCAAGAATGCTACGTGCCGCGCGGGCAATCTCCAGAGCATGGTAAACATTGTTTCTCTTTGCCATGGACACCTGCTGGAAGCGCGATTTCCCGAGGTCTTTCAATCTTCCCAACTGAAGACAAAGCAATTGCGCCTTCGTTATTTCGGTGAGCATGTTCACAAGTCGCGCCTGGATGAGCTGGAATGACGCAATAGGCTTGTCGAACTGAATTCGCGTGCGCGCATAGTTCAGCGCCGTATCATAGCACGCCATCGCCGCACCGATGGCACCCCAAGCAATCCCATAGCGAGCCTGGTTCAGACACATGAGGGGAAGCTTCAATCCGTCTCCGCCCGGCAATCGGTTTGCCTTTGGAACATGGACATCTTGAAGTATCAACTCGGACGTGACAGATGCGCGCAGTGAGTACTTCCCTTTCATCTCGGGAGCCGAAAATCCCTTCGTCCCTTTCTCGACGAGAAAACCGTTCACCACGCCGTTGAGCTTTGCCCACACAACTGCAACATCCGCGAGCGTGCCGTTCGTGATCCACATCTTCGCTCCATTGATCACATAACCGTCGGAGGTCTCCACTGCACGAGTAATCATTCCGCCGGGGTTGGATCCGAAATCCGGCTCGGTCAAGCCAAAGCACCCGATCTTCTCACCCTTGGCAAGTTTTGGGAGCCAGTAGTTCTTGTGTTCCTCCGATCCAAATTTGTGAATCGGATACATCACAAGTCCGCTCTGGACCGAAGCAAAACTGCGAACGCCACTGTCTCCACGCTCAAGTTCTTGCATCACGAGTCCGTAGGCGACATTGTTCATTTCTGCACAACCATACTTCGCAGGTAGCGTCGAGCCGAACAAGCCGAGCTCGGCCATTTTTGGCACCAGATCCATCGGAAACGTTCCCGCTCGGTTGTGCTTTTCAATGATCAGAATAACGTTATCATCGACGAACTCGCGAACAGTGTTTCGCACAAGGATCTCTTCCTCGCTGAGGATCGAATCCATGCTATAGTAATCGACTCCTTGAAACTTTGACATTTGAAGACCTTAGCTTTCGGATGGAAAAAAGCCCTGTCCACGAAAAGCAACACAGGGCTGAGAATGAATGAATTGTGGTTCAAATGAACGAAAAGAATGACTCAAAGTCAAGGCAACGTGTTGACACATAAGAAGAAAGCCGGATGCGATGGTCAGTCGTCTCCGGCTTTCTGAAGGAGAGGTATTGAGGTTACTGGTCAGTTCAGTATACTCCACCACAGGAAAATGGTTGCACCGTCAGCATTAAATTTTTTTCAAACGTGGTGCGAGCGTTAATCTTCAACCTTCATCCCATACCGCTTGATCTTGAGGTAAAGAGTTTTCTTGCTGATGCCCAGGACATCTGCCGTCTTGTTACGGCTGTAGTTGTTCTCTTTAAGAACTCGTTCGATGTGAACCTTTTCCAGTTCCTCGAGAGAAAGTGGATGGCCTGATGCATCAACTCCAGTCTCCGAATCGACTTTTATCGCGATCTCATCGCTCCTATGGAAATACATGGAGAGGTCCGAGGGTTCGATCTCCTCACCCGCTGACAGCAGCACGGCTCCCTCAAGAACGTGCTCTAGCTCCCTGATATTTCCTGGCCAGTCATGTGACATTAACAGATCAAGTGCAGAACCAGACAACTTCTTGGGAGTTTTCAATTTGCTTTTTCTCTTAAGGAAGTAATCCGCAAGTATTGGTATGTCGTCCTTACGCTCACTGAGGGGAGGAACCTGAAGAGTCACTACGTTGAGGCGATAGAGAAGATCTTCACGGAATCGACCGTTTTTTACTTCTTCGCGCAAGTCCTTGTTCGTGGCGCAAACAACCCTCACATCTACTGCAAGGAGGTTAGTCCCCCCCACTCTTCGGAACTCGCCCGTCTCGAGGAATCGGAGGAGTTTTGGTTGAATAGAAGGGCTGATGTCGCCGACTTCATCGAGAAATAACGTCCCACCATTCGCAACCTCAACGAGCCCCTGCTTCGTCGTGTATGCATTGGTGAAGGCCCCTTTCTCGTGCCCGAACAACTCACTTTCGAGAAGTGAATCCGGAATTGACGCACAGTTTACAGCAACGAACGGTCTGTTGTTCCGGGGGCTCCTGCGGTGGACGAGATTTGCAATCAGCTCCTTTCCCGAGCCACTTGCGCCCTGGATCAGAACGAACGAGTCACTGTCAGCAAACCGCGTTGCACTTTCTATCAGTTTTAGAAATCTCGGACTTTGACCGATCAGCTCGTTGCTTCCTGTCTTGCGCGAAAGCTCACTCTTCATCAACTTGTTGTCGATATACAACTGCTTGCGCTCAATTGCCCGATGGATCGTGTTCAGCAACTCATCGATATCATAAGGTTTAGCGATGAAGTCATACGCGCCAAGCTTGATGGTTTGGATCGCGGTTTTAACATCTGCGTAATTGGTAAGGATGATGACCTGCGTGGTGGGAGAGTATTCTTGAACGAACTGCAGAACTTCAATACCGCTCACTCGGGGCATTTTGATGTCGAGGAGGACGACATCGTACACCTTCGCCTGAATCTTGTTGATCGCCTGCCCGCCGTCTGCCGCCGTGTCTACATTGAACTCTTCCGCTTCGCCAAGTTCCCCTTCCAAGATGGTCCGAAGGTACTCCTCATCATCGACAATAAGAAGGTTGTAGTTCTTGGACATTGATCGATTAGCTTCCTATGCGGCAGGGTCCGACACCGCCGGGGACCGTCGATCTACTCACTATTCAGAACTCGCTCGATGGTCGTAAGCAGATCCACAAGATCATAAGGCTTGCTGACGAAATCCTCGGCTCCAAGCTTTTTGGATTCAATTGCATTCTTCAGATCGGCAAAACCTGTCAACATGATGACCTTGGACTTGGAGTACTTCTCTTTGATGATCTTGAGAACATCAAAACCGGACATCCCCGGCATCTTTATGTCCAGCAGTACGAGATCGAAGCTTCTTTTTTGTAACGCAACTATCGCCTCTTCTCCATCGGACGCGGTACCAACATCGTATCCTTCGCTGACAAGTTCCGTGCTCAGGACAGTGCGGAGG
>JACQVJ010000252.1 GCA_016209805.1 Ignavibacteriota bacterium | reverse complement strand
GCGTGGTAGAGGAACGAGCCGGGGCGGTTCGTGGATAGCGGGGTCTTCTTCGGCGGCTCCGTGGTGGCGGCCGTCGTGGCCGGGTCGATCGCCCTGTTCGCTCCGTGCTGCATCTCAGAGAAGCAGCCGGCCTACTTCGCGAGCTCCTTCCACAACCGCCGGGTCCTCGTGGCCATGACGTTCCTATTCGCGGCCGGGGTCGCGACCGTGATCCTGCCCATCGCCGTCGGGGCCCAGGCCGTTCGCCGCCTGTTCACGGCGGAGCACACGACGATCTACCTCATCGGGGCGCTGCTGCTCCTCGGGCTCGGCGCGTACACCCTCCTCGGCGGGCAGATGCACCTCCCGATGCCCGGCCGGCGGGCCGGCGGGAAGGCGGGCCCACTCGGTGTGTACTCCCTAGGGGTCTTCTCGGGGATCGCCAGCTCGTGCTGCGCCCCCGTCCTGGCCGGGGTGATCGCCCTATCCGGTGTCGCGTCGTCGTTCGCCCTAGCCCTGGGACTCGGCACGGCCTACGTAACCGGTTTCAAATACGCGATCGAACACAAGTATGATTACGTGTTCGAGATGGATGCTGACTTCTCCCATGATCCTGATGAAATCCCAAACTTCCTCAGGAAGATAGAAGTGTGCGATCTTGTTATTGGCTCACGGTATACTAATGGCGTGCGCGTACTTAATTGGCCCATCCAGCGACTGCTGCTGAGCTATTTCGCAAATGTCTACACCCGCGTTGTAACGGGGTTGCCAGTACACGATGCAACCGGAGGATTCAAATGTTACCGCCGCAATGTGCTTGAAGCGATTGACCTTGATAAGATCAGGTCGAATGGGTATGCGTTTCAGATCGAGATGAGTTTCAAAGTATGGAGGAAGGGCTTCAGGATTGAGGAGATACCGATTATTTTTCTCGACAGACGCTCGGGAGTATCCAAAATGTCCAAGAACATTGTCTACGAGGCAATGTTTGTCCTCTGGAAGCTGAAAATACGGAGCATTCTTAACCGATTGTAGCGCGAGGATGGACCTGTCGGTAATGATAGTGAACTACAACGTGCGGCAGTTTCTGGAGAACGCACTGGCTTCCGTGCAGAAGGCGATGGAGGGGATTGAGGGCGAAGTGTTCGTTGTTGACAACGCTTCGGACGACGGAAGTATTGAAATGGTGCGCACAAAGTTTCCGAGGGTTTGCCTCATTGAGAACAAGATGAACGTTGGCTTTGCGAAAGCCAACAATATTGCTCTGCGCAAAGCCCGAGGGAAATACCTCCTCCTCATCAACCCGGACACGATCGTTCAGGAAGACACGTTCCGTGTCATGATGAAGTTCTTTGCTGAAAACCCCGATGTCGGGCTTGCCGGGTGCAAGATCCTGAATCCTGATGGCACATTTCAACTCGCATGCCGCAGAAGTTTTCCCACGCCATGGGTTGCATTTACCAAGATTTTTGGATTGAGCGCGATGTTCCCACGCTCGAAACTATTCGGGAAATACAATCTCACCTATCTAAGTCCCGATGAGACCTACGAAGTAGATGCCGTGAGTGGTTCATTCATGATGGTTTGCCGTGAGGTTTATGAGAAGATCGGCGGGTTGGACGAATCATTCTTCATGTATGGTGAGGATCTTGACTGGTGTTACCGAATCTCGCAAACCCAATACAAAGTGTATTATGTTCATTCTACCCAGATTATTCACTTCAAGGGAGAGAGCACCAAACGAAGCAACATTGACGAAATCAGCGTATTCTATCAGGCCATGCAATTGTTCGTGGAGAAGCACCTGAGCAAATCTCTTCTCGTGGAGTTGTTTCTCTCCCTGGGAATCCTGCTGCGCGCGACTGTTGCATTTGCGGCAAAAGCGAGTGTGCCGGTGTTCATGGGGCTTGTCGATTTCTTCCTGGTCGATGCCGCTCTGATTATTGGTGAGTATTTGTACTTTGGGGAGTTGTTCCATTTCCGGCACGACGCATACCCCATCGTGTGGACTGTTCCGGCTGCCATTGTTGTTGTGTCGATGTACTTTTCGGGCGTGTACACGTCGAATCGATATTCTGTTTCACGTGCTGCGACGAGCGTTATCGCCAGCTACATTGTTGTTTCAGCGATTGTCTTTTTTGCGAAGAACTTTGCATTCAGCCGTGCCGTTGTTCTTATCTCCGGTTTCATAAGCTTCCTCCTGCTTCCCGGATGGCGGATGGCATTCGGCGTGTTCGGGCGTCGTCGGTCAGGCGGTCTGGCTCGCAAGAGTTTGTTCGGTCGCCGAACAGTGATTGTCGGAACGGGGTCTTCGGCGCAGCAAGTGTTGAGAAAGCTCCGTGCGAGGGTCGATGATGGATACGATGTGCTTGGCTTCATCGATATGCATCGGAGGAGTATTGGTGAGAGAGTCTCCGGATTGGAGATCATTGGGAGTATAGACAATGTGGGGAAGGTTATCAGCGAGCGGAAGGTGGGGGAAGTCATTTTCTCTACGGATGGCCTTTCGTATTCCGATATTCTTTCTGTGATCGCCCGCAGTAATGATAGGAGTGTGAACTTCCGCCTCGTTCCGAACAGTCTCGAAGCCATCATTGGAAAGACCCGTATTGATGAGCTCGATGATATCCCTCTAATTGAAATCGAATACAACATCAACAAGGCGGTGAATCGGTTTGCGAAGCGCCTTTTCGACACGAGTTGCGGTCTCCTTCTGATTGTGTTTGTATATCCTTGGGTGCGTCTGCTCAGTGTCGTTCGGAAGAATCATCATCTTGGCTCAGTAGCCAGCCGGGTGCTCTTGATTCCACAGGTGATTTTGGGTAGACTTAGTATTGTTGGCCGTCCGCTTTCCGATCCGGACGAGCAGCTCCCGGCGAGTGCAATTCCCTCATCACCAATACAAGACGAGGGGTCTTACCTTGGTCCCAAGGGCTTGACAGGTCTTGTTCAGATTAACATACGTGAAGATCTTGAGAAAGACGAGATCGAACGGTACAAACTCTACTATGCCAAGAATCAATCTCTCATTCTGGATCTGGAGATCATCCTGAAATCGATCCTGTTGTTGTTCAGGAGATCGAGGAGGTAACCCATGCCGAAAGTTACGCTTGAATTTGAAAAGCCGATCGTTGAACTGGAACAGAAAAATGAGGAGAGGCGGCGGTATGCCGATAACCCGAGCATTGCAGAAGAGATTCAGAAGATTGAAAAACGAGTGAATCAACTTCAGCAAAGTGTCTTTGCAGGATTGACACGGTGGCAAAAGGTTCAGCTCGCACGGCATCCCGATCGACCGTATACGCTCGATTACATCAACCTGATGACGAAGGATTTTATTGAGCTTCATGGTGACCGGACGTTTCGGGATGACAAAGCTATCGTTGGCGGGCTGGCTCACCTGGACGATCACCAAACGGTAATGATCATCGGCCATCAAAAAGGGAGAGACACCAAGTCAAACCTCTATCGTAACTTTGGCATGCCGAATCCGGAAGGGTATCGGAAAGCGCTTCGGCTGATGAAGCTCGCGGAGAAGTTCAGAAAGCCGGTCGTAACACTGTTGGACACTCCGGGTGCGTATCCCGGGCTTGAGGCTGAGGAGAGGGGACAGGCAGAAGCAATTGCGCGGAATTTATTGGAGATGTCGCGGTTGCGTGTGCCGATCATTGTGGTGATTATTGGTGAAGGTGCGTCAGGTGGGGCGTTGGGCATTGGAGTGGGAGACAGAATCCTGATGTTGGAGAACGCCTGGTATTCGGTTATCTCTCCAGAATCCTGCTCGAGTATTCTGTGGCGGAGTTGGGAGTACAAGGAACAGGCGGCAGAGGCGCTCCAGTTGACGGCCCCCGATCTGAAAAAGCAGGGAGTGATCGATGAGATCGTACCTGAGCCGCCCGGCGGTGCTCACCGAAGTCATGACCAAATGGCGACGATCCTCAAGGAGACACTGCTCGGCGAACTGAAGCATCTTTCAAAAACCAAGATCGAAAAACTCATCGAGCGCCGTATCGAGAAATTCTCCAAGATGGGAGCTTGGACAGGATAACAAATCAAGGGAAATGATAAAGCACGTCACAGACATACGCGTACGGTACGCCGACACAGATCAGATGCGATTCGTCTACTACGGGAAGTTCTTCGAGTACTTCGAACAGGGTCGCTCTGATCTTTTGCGGACTGCCGGATTGCCGTATCCAAGGATCGAAGAGATGGGGCTCTTTCTCCCCGTTATTGAAGCACACGCCAAATACAGGAAGGCCGCCCGCTACGACGACCTGTTGCACGTAATCACGTACTTGCGTGAAGTTCCGGTTGCGAGAGTCCGCCTCGATTATGAGGTGATAAAGGATGGAGAAAGAGAATTACTTGCGGAAGGCTACACCATTCATAGCTTTGTCAATGCTGAAACCGGAAAACCAACCCGCGCCCCCGCCCAGTTCCTTGAGACGATAGAAAAGATGATGACACCAAAGGAAGTGAAAGGATGAGTCATGATAAAAAAAGAACTCCTTGACATTCTCTGCTGTCCAAAGTGCAAGGGCGACCTGAAGTATGAGCCTGAAAAAAATACACTGACATGCAAAGCGTGTGGGAAAGTGTATCAGATAAAGAACGATATCCCCATTATGC
>JACQVJ010000253.1 GCA_016209805.1 Ignavibacteriota bacterium | reverse complement strand
CGATTCCTCGATCAAAGACTTCCTCCCAGCGACTCCCCATCCGCGAAGGAAAGTCAGTTGCCGTGCTTCCGTTTACGAACATGAGCGGCAGCAAGGAGGATGAGTACTTCAGTGACGGCATCATGGAAGACATCCTCACACAACTCTCAAAGATCAACGACCTCAGAGTTATTTCCCGCACATCGGTGATGAAGTACAAGGATGCACAGAGGAGTATCCGTGACATCGCGGGCGAGCTTGGTGTGGGTGTAATCCTTGAAGGGAGCGTCCGCCGTGCCGGCAACCGTGTGCGGATCGTTGCCCAGCTGATCAATGCCGAGACTGATGAGCATGTCTGGGCGGAAACGTACGACCGAGAGATGAAGGATATCTTTGCCATCCAAAGCGATGTCGCTCTGCAGATTGCCACATCGTTGAAGGCCACGCTTTCGCCAGTCGAAAAGGAGCGTATTGAAAAGAAGGGGACCGAGAATCTGGACGCGTATACCTTCTATCTTAAAGGGCGTGACTACTACTACCGATACAAGATGGATGACAACGAGAAGGCGATCGAGTTGTTCAAGAAGGCGCTTGAGCTCGACTCAATATACACGTCGGCGTTGGCAGGACTCGGTGATGCGTACGCGCAGCGCGTGGGACGGTTCGGCATGGACGCCGCCTGGCTCGATTCATCCATGGCGATGAGTCAAAGGGCCATCTTGCTGGATCCGAATCTCGCCGAAGGATACAAAGCGCTCGGCGTTGCTCTGGTTCACCGGGGTCAATTCCGGAAGGCGCTCGAGCAATATCACGAAGCGGTGCGATTGAACCCGGGCTTTGCCGCGGCGGTGACGAACATCGCATCCCTGTACACCTGGCTCGGGCAATTCGACGAGGCATTGCCGTGGATCAAGAAAAGTCTTGCTCTTGATCCCACGCGCACATTTGGATACAGGGTTCTCGGCATCAGCTACACGGGGCTCCTTCTTGATTCGTTGGCTGTGGTTTCATTCGAGAAAGCCCTCGAGCTTCAGCCGGGTTTTTCCGTCGTTCATGCCGACCTGATCAAGTTGTACATCATGCAAGGAAATTTTGCGAAGGCAGACAGCCACATTGCTCCATTGCTGCAGAAGTTCCCCAACGACAGGGTCATCCTCACCGCCGCCGGTGATGTGGCGCTGACACAAGGTGATTTCAGCAATGCACAGGCGTACTATCAGAAAGCAATCGATGTTTCATCCGTTGAAGCCGGTCCCTCAACGGAATTGGCATACACCCACCTGAAGAAAGGTCAGAGGACTGAAGCATGGAAACTTCTCGATACCATGCAGGAGATTTACCAGAGCCAGCTTGAAAGTGGAACCGATGAGTTTGATGCTGCCTATTATCTCGCCCGCGTCCATGCCATCCGTAACCGGAAAAATGATGCCCTGGCCATGCTCGAGCTCGCAATAGAAGCAGGCTGGCGACATTATCGCTGGACAATAATCGATCCGCTGTTGGAAAATATACGGCGAGAGCAGCGGTTCCAGACAATGATTGATCGGATGAAAACCTCAGTCGACATTATGCGATCCAGAATCCAGAGCGCATCCTGAACGCAACGACAGTGTGCTTTTCGCCGTAATATCCTTCAGCCGTTTGAAATCTCCGATCATATCGCTATCATGAGACCGCTCCACCGAATCCATCTCGGATCTTGCCAATGAAGAACCGTAACAGAGTCAGCCGATGGTAGCCGCAATCCTCCTCGGAATTGTGGGAGGGTTCGTGCTTTCCATCCCCCCCGGACCTCTTGCTGTCGCGGTCAGCAAGCAGGGACTCGAAGGGCACTTCCGTCCCGCCTTCCTGATTGCCCTTGCCGCAGCCATCATGGATGTCTTTTACATCTTGATCGCTGCGTTTGCATCGTCGGCAATCATCGTGGCACTTCGCGATCTGGTCAACTCCAACGGATGGTTCCTGCTGGTGTTCCAGATTCTGTGTGTCGGGGTGCTGCTGTTTCTCGGCATCCGTTACTTCCGGCAGAAGAAGCCGCGACCGGAGGAGGCACGGTTCATACGGAGGGAAGAAGAACAGGAGCAGCGCGCACGGCAGATGGGTCATCCAACACCATTCTTCATCGGCCTGTTGATTGCGGTAACCAATCTCGCCACACCGACGTTCATCCCATCAATGATCGCGTTTGTCGGTTATCTGCAAGCAAACGGTCTGCTGTCGCACGATGTAGGCGTCAAGGTTCTTTTCTCTCTGGGATTCGGTGTGGGGACATCGCTGTGGTTCGTTGTCTTTCTTCGCATCCTGATCAAGCACAGAGCAAAGTTCTCGACGAGCATGCTTGACATCATCTTCAAGTTTGCTGGGGCGACATTCATTCTTTTCGCGGCTTTGATCACGTACAACGTCATCATTACCACGGAGTGGTCAACATTGTTATGATTCCATACATTACAGAAGGTACAGTACGACCATGACACTACAAGAGATCAAGCTGCTGCATGCCTACAACTCGTGGGCGAACAACCGCATCTTTGACGCCGCCTCGCTCCTCCCCACCGAACAGTACATGCAGGACATGAAAAGCAGTCACGGCGGCATTCACGGCACGCTCGTGCATATCGTCGGTGCGGAGAAGATCTGGCTTGAGCGCTTCCTCGGCGCACCCCAGCCGTTTCTCACGCAGAATCCGCCGCCCTCGCTGGCAGAACTGAAGACGGTGTGGGAGAAAGTCGGCTTTGACACAGCAAAGTGGATCGGCACTATGAGCGACAGGGAGCTGCAGGAAACTTTCACCATGAAGACTCAGAAGGGCGATACCTACACGCATGTGTTCTGGCAGGCGTTCCAGCATCTGATCAACCACTCGTCATACCACCGTGGACAGATCATCACCATGATGCGGCAACATGGGGTGAAGCCGCCCAGCACGGACTTGATTTTGTTCTATCGGGAGACGGCGAAGTTGAAGTAGGAAAGCTGTTTACAATACTCTCAGCTATTTGTACATTGCAGAGTGTTCCATTAAGATCAACCGAAGCTACATGAGGATATGGACATGTCATTTGAGATATCAGAAACAACACAACAGAAGTTAGATCTAATTTGCCGGAAGTACCATGTCCGCAAGCTCTCGATCTTCGGCTCAACCCTCCACGGAGAGGCGCGACCTGATAGCGACCTTGACGTTCTTGTGGAGTTCATCCCGGGGCATGTGCCGGAGTTGTTCCGGTTCGCTGGATTGCAACGCGAGGAGTCGTCCGTAGTTCTCAGCCGCAATGTAGACCTGCGGACCGCCGAGGACCTAAGCCAGTATTTTCGGGATAACGTTGTGAAGGAAGCACAACTGATCTATGCTTGACAGATCGGAGAACCTTATGCAAAAAGTAAAAATAGTCATCGAGCGTCACGACGATGGGTATGTGGGATACCCTCTCGGGTTTACACGTGGTGCTATTGTAGGTCAAGGCGAGACCTATGCGGAAGCACTCAAAGATACGGAGAGCGCCATCCAGTTCTTTATTCAGCACTATGGAAAGGACGCATTTCTTCAGCACCTTGAGGGTGGGGGTCAGAGCCTTGATGCCTACATTGCTGAGACCTCGATTGCTGTATGAAATTTCCGGTCGACGCGCCGAGGAACAGTGTTCTCAAGGCGATTGAGCTTCTCGGTTTTGTCGTTGTTCGTGAAGGCAATCACATCATCCTTGAGCGGAAAAACGCCGATGGAACGATAACGCCCCTCGTTCTTCCTAATCATCGCTTGATCAAGTCCAGCACTCTCCGAAGAACACTAACGCAAGCTGGCATTGATCGTGAAGGATTCCTTGATGCATATTCAAAAGTCTAAACCAAAAGGCAACTGGAAAATTCGACCTTGGACGAATGAAGCACCAACGACCACGAGACAGAGCCAAGATCCAAACACGGAAGAAAACGTGGGATGTGTTTGGCTTTGCTTACTTCCACCGGCCTCACCGATTGTGGAAGCGCCACTGGCTTAAAGATAACTGCTCGATGTGCAGATACGAACACGCGATCAAACAACTCGAAAAGAAGCGAGAGCGGATGGATGGAAAGCAAAAATGCAGGGTAGCCTTCGGCTCGGTACACGAGTGAAAGAACGAGGCTGTTCAGAGGTACGAACATGTCATTTGAGATATCAGAAACAACACGACAGAGATTAGAGGAGATTTGCCGGAAGTACCATGTCCGCAAGCTCTCGATCTTTGGCTCTACCCTTCACGGAGATGCGCGGCCGGATAGCGACCTTGACGTTCTTGTGGAGTTCATCCCGGGGCATGTGCCGGGGTTTGGTTTTGTCGATTTGCAGGATGAGCTTTCAACGGTGCTCGGTCGAACAGTCGACCTCCGAACCCCGGAGGAACTGAGCAAATACTTCCGCGAGTCTGTGGTAAGAGAAGCCCGCCAGGTTTATGTCAGCAGCTAAGAGCGACCTCATACGCATCCGTCACATCTCCGATGCGGCCCGCAAGGCGGTTCATTTCTTCAAGGGAAAATCGATTGCCGACCTCACTGCAGATGAGAAGCTCGCACTTGCGCTCGCCCGCTTGGTCGAGATCATGGGTGAAGCGGCTTCAAAGGTCACTGATGAAACCCAGAGTCGTTTCCCGGCAATTCCGTGGAGAGCTATCGTGGAAACACGCAACAGATTGATTCATGGATATGATGAGGTACAGCTGGAAATACTCTGGAAGATCATTGTCGATGATTTGCCGCCGCTCATCGCAGACCTTCAGAAGATCATCGACGAGGCTGAGAAACAACAGAGGCTTTTCTAACACATAGAGACAAGAAAGTTCCGATAGCAATCCATCGTCATGGTGAGCGACCCCGACGCTCTTTGTCGGGGGAGTCGAACCATGTTATGAGCAGTCCAAACGGAGTCAATGGTCCGGCCCGCCGTAGTCCGAAGAACGGAGGCGGGCGATACGACCGATTGCTTTCCGATAACTGAATTCATCAGCGGATCTTATACATTGAAGAACCAAGCCAAGAACCACCAACATCCCCATTGAGGAGAACACCCCATGAAAACCATGCTCCTCTTTCTTGCAATCGTTCTATTTCCTTCTCTCTTCCACGCCCAAATCCAATTCACCGACATCGCAGCGTCTGCCGGAGTTGCCGATCCGGGCAACGGACAGGGCGTTGTGTTTCTGGACTTCGATAATGATGGACTGCTGGACATCCATCTTGTCAAAAACGGTCAGACAAACAGGTTGTACAGAAACAATGGCAACCTCACGTTCACGGATGTTGCAGCGGCATTCGGCCTGAATAACACAGGCGCTGGACGCGGCTGTGCAGCGGCCGACTTCAACAACGATGGAAGGACCGACATCGTCGTCGGCAACTTCAACCAGAGCATGATCCTGTACCGCAACGATTCCACAACGTTCACCAATGTTACCGCTCAGGCAGGAATGAACGTCACCAGCTGGGGTGGATCGATCAACTGGCTTGACTACAACAACGACGGGCGTCTTGACTGTTACGTTGGCAACAACGGCATTCCTCCACATTACAATTATCTGTTCCGAAACGATAACCTTGCCAGCTTCTCTCACGTTGCTGCCTCGCTCGGACTCACCGACAGTGTCTCAACGCTTTCGGTGGCAACCGCCGACTTTGACAACGATGGTGACACGGACATCTTCGCAGGAAACCAAACAGGCTTTCCAACGGGATATCTCTACCGGAACGACGGCACGACGTTCACCGACGTCACATCCTCCTCCGGTCTCATTACTTCACTCTATACCTGGGGAGCCGACTGGGGAGATTTTGACAACGATGGAGATCTTGATCTCTATCTCGCAAATTCAAACGGTGCAAACCAGCTCTTTCAGAATAATGGCAACGGAACGTTCACCGAGGTTGCAAGCGTGTTCGGTCTCGCCGATGCTGCGCAATCGTTCTCCTGCGGCTGGGCCGATGTCGATAATGACGGCGATCTCGATCTGTACGTTGCCAACAGCGCCTCTGCCCCGGACCGACTGTATCGCAACGACGGGACGACATTCACAGACGTCGCTGCGGCTTCCGGCATGGTGGACAATCTCCTCTCGAACAGCACAACATGGGGTGACATCAACAACGACGGACGCATCGACCTTTATCTTTCCAACAACGGCGTTGCCAACAAGCTGTTCCTGAACACCAGCGACACAACAAACCGCTGGCTCGTACTGAAACTCCAGGGGACCACCTCGAATCGCTCTGCGATTGGCGCGCGTGTGCAGATTTACATCGGCAGCCTGAGTCAGATCCGTGAGGTGCAAGGTGGGTCAGGGCACAACGGACAGAATTCGCTGGCCGTCGAGTTCGGTGTCGGGACCGCCATTGTTGTTGATAGCGTGATTATTCGCTGGCCAAGTGGTACCATCCGACGGCTCACGACTGTTCCTGTAAATCAGATCGTGACAGTTACCGAAGCCGGCCCATCGAGCGTACGACTGCTCAGCGAAGCGCAGCCCGAGCACTTCGAGTTGATGCAGAATTACCCGAACCCGTTCAATCCTAAAACAGAGATCAGATATCAGACGTCAGAGGTCAGTTACGTGACACTCAAAGTGTACGACCTTCTGGGGAGAGAAGTCGCAACACTTGTGCGCGATGAACTCCAACCGGGGAGCTACCAGGTTGTCTTTGATGTGCGGCAGCTTGCAAGCGGCGTGTACTTCTATCGCCTGCAGGCCGGGCGATATTCAGAGACGAAAAGAATGGTGATGACGAAGTAACGACACACTCGCGAAGAACACAGGAGCTGTTTTACTCCATGACAGGTACGATTACAAAAAGCGTGTTGGTTCTAATCACCATTATCGTCAATGGATTGTTTTCCGCAAACCTTTCCGCCCAATGGGAGCCGTGCAATGGTGGCGTATTGCACACCGCACATATCGTCTGTTTTGCCCGCAACGGTGACAAGATGTTCGCTGCCGGAACCGGAGATCTGATCGATCTGGTTATGTATCGGTCCTCGGATTACGGCTCGAGTTGGAGCAGGGCAGACAGCGGACTCTTTACGCCCGATCCGGACATTGTTTTGTCGTTGGTTGCCTCCGGCGGAGTTCTTCTGAGCAGCTGCAGCCGCGGCATCTTCCGTTCTGAGAATGACGGGACATACTGGACCCAATCGCTTGCGCAGCAGTTCCGGCTTGCGCAGCATCCGGGTTCAGTCACCCCGGTGGCAATCTATGGCTTTTATGGAACCAAGGTTATGAGGAGTACGAATCTCGG
This sequence comes from Ignavibacteriota bacterium, assembly GCA_016209805.1. Taxonomy (GTDB): domain Bacteria; phylum Bacteroidota; class Ignavibacteria; order UBA10030; family UBA6906; genus JACQVJ01. Next base: position 10,948 of record JACQVJ010000253.1, on the reverse strand, counting down.
GTTGACGTGGGACAGTTCTCTCTCTGTGCCGCTGCCTGTCGCCGCGCATCCCTATCCTCGATCGGCACTCATACACGACTCAACATTACTCGTTGCGTTTCAATCTCCGGACAGCGGATACTTATTGTGGAGTCCCGACCTCGGAGTCAGTTGGCAACGCATCGACAACGGATTACCTTCCGGCCACTTCGATATCCAATCGTTTGCAGCCACCGACTCGTTCCTGTTCGCAGGTGGAAGGTATGCATCTGAAACCATGATGTTCCGCAGTGCAGATGGCGGGAAGAGCTGGTCGGCCGTTGCAGGTGGGCTGCCAATTGACAATGCTGTCAACTCCGTTTACGCGTTCGGCAACGTTCTCTTTGCAGGCGTCGGCTCGTGGACACGGTGTTGCGGCGTTTTCAGAAGTACAAACAACGGCGCATCATGGGAAAATGTCAGCGAAGGGTTGCCGTCCAACAATCCCATCCTCTCCTTCATAGCAAATGGTGCGTATCTTTTTGCTGGAACTTCGTACGGTGGCGTCTCGCGTCGCCTACTTTCACAACTGACCTCGGTAGACGAACAGAAGGCTCTCCAAGGTTCTTGGTCGTTGGTACAGAACTTCCCCAACCCGTTTAACCCGGTAACTAGAATTCGGTATGGTCTTGCGGAACCTTCGTTCGTATCGCTGAGAGTGTTCGATGTTGTTGGAATAGAGGTGACATCACTTGTGAACGAAAAGCAGGGGGCGGGAACACACGAAGTTCTGTTCAACGCCTCGCATCTGGCCAGCGGAGTCTATCTTTATCGTATTACTGCCGGCAAGTTTGTGTCCTCCGGGAGAGGGGTTCTTATAAAATGAGTTCCCCATTCTCATGAGAACAATTGCTTTCTTTTTGAAGATAGGCGTTGTATCGTATCTGACATATCTCCTTGTGTTTCTCGCGACTGCCTACGACCCAGCATCGCCCTCGTACCAGCCTCCGTTCGTCATCTGGGTTCTCGACACCATCAATCTCTTCATTCACGAGGCCGGACATTTCTTTCTGAAACCGTTCGGCATGTGGATCCACATCGTGGGTGGTTCGCTCTTCCAGTGTTTGCTTCCGTTGCTGTTGCTGCTTGTCACCCGGCGACAAAACGTCTCGCAGGTTCTCTACCCTGCGTTCTGGCTCGGCGAGAACCTGATCAACGTGAGCGTGTACATTAAGGACGCGCCTTATCGACAGCTCAAGCTTATCGCCCGAGGTGTTATTCACGACTGGAACTGGTTGCTCTCTTCTCACCTTGATTCCGCCGAACCACTGGGTGAGACTCTGTTCTGGATTGGACTACTTGTATGCGCTGTTGCGATTGTGGCAGGCATCCATTTCGCAATCAAATCGTTTCGGCATTCGATGGCAGGTTGAAGGCAAGTGATCGGAGTGTCCAGCCAATGCTCAAAGCATGGACCTGCGAGTCCATCGGCCAATCTGCCATAAGTCCATGGATGGACAACGCTTAGAGACACGAGGTCTGTGTCACAGGCCGGGTTTCAGCGGGATTATCTTCTTTCATTTTCTCCCATCATTCTGTACATTATGCGTGTCTTGGCCTCACAGGAGGCCACTTTTTTTCCTTTTAGCTCGTCGGGGAATATCAGCAACACATGGGAATTTATCCTCAACCGAACAAATGGCAGTGTGGACCGTTCGCTCTCAAGCACGCGTTGATTATGCTTGGCAAGTTTGTGGATGAAAAGCAGGTCTCGCGCCTTGCCGGCACACACTGGTGGGCCGGCACCGATGAAATAAAACTCGCCCGTGCAGCGCGTGCGTACGATTGCGAGATGAAAGTTATCCGTCGCAAGAATGCCCTGCGTGCAAAGCGTGAGCTCCTTGCAACTCTTAAAAGGGGGTATCCCGCCGTCCTCTGCGTTGATGACTGGGGACATTGGATCACCGTTGTGGGAGTGGAGCGAGGTAAGTTCATCTACCTTGACAGCCGCGAGGCGCCTGTCGTGTGCATCGATACGTGGACCGGACTGAAGAATCGCTGGGTGTTCAAGGAACCCGACGAAGACGATCCGACGAACACGGAAACTCTGTTCGATCTCCATCCTGTGATTCCGAGACTTCGCCCACGCACGAAGGCGCGATTTTCACTGAAGCGTGCGCGGTATCTCCGTCGGGCAGAGAACAGGAAGTTTGCAACGCATTGGGATGAATACTTCAGCGACCTCACTCATATCTGCCAGCCCCGCACGCCGCAGAGTGAACGTGTGTTTCCCATGGGTGCGCTCCTGAGACGCCATGGATCGATGATCAAGACGCAGGTTGCGTTCTGGCATGGCGTTGTGACGAGGGAGCAGGTCGGCAAGATCCTCAAGAACCTTCAATTCGTTGCCGACACGTACGACCTTGTCATACGCGAAGAGGATGAGAAACATGCCATCGTTGCCATTACGGCGAATCTCTCGTTGTGGGCCGCCAGCAAGTTCGGAGTGAACGAGGTCTACGGCGAGGGAGCCGACACGTAGATCAGATCGTGCCGATGAGAACTCCCCACCGCATACTTGTAGTTCGCACCGATCGACTCGGCGACGTTGTGCTTGCCACGCCGCTTATCCGTTCATTACGGCAGACGTTCCCTTCCGCGTTTATCGCGGCAATGGTTCGGCCGTACGCCAAGGACATCCTCATAAACAATCCTCATCTCAATGAAATTGTTGTTGATGATGATGCAAAAGAAGGTCGCGGACACTCCGGATTCTGGCGTCAGGTGAGAACGTTGCGCTTGTTGAGGTTCGATACGGCTCTGCTGCTTCTGCCTACGGAACGCGCGGCTTGGATGCTCTTCTTTGCTGGAATCCCAAGGCGAGTGGGTGTTGGGACAAAACTCTATGGAGTGTTGACGTTCATGGGGCGGGTCAGTCGCAACAAGTACATACCTCTCCGACACGAAGCAGATTACTGTATGGACCTTGGAAGAAAGATCGGCGTAGAATCGGAAGACCTGACGACCGAGGTGTTCTTGACTCACGAGGAACGAGCCGAGGGACTGCGGTTGTTGAGAAGTGCAGGAGCCCGAGATTCGTGCACGCTGGTCGGTGTGCATCCCGGAAGCGGCGGCTCATCGCCAAACTGGGATGGTAAGCGATATGCTGCGCTCGTCGAGTCTCTGCTTGCGAATGGTCAGCCGGATATCCGGCTTGTTCTCACAGGCGAGGAGAGCAACGTTCCATTCCCGCAGTCGGAAGGTGTGATTGATTTGCGCGGCAAGCTCTCGCTGCGCGAGCTCATGGCAGTGCTCTCACATTTCCACAGCTTCTTCTCTTCAAGCACCGGACCGATGCACATCGCCGCTGCATTGAAAGTTCCGACGGTCAGCATGTTCTGTCCGCTCCCTGCATGCTCCCCGACGCTCTGGGGACCGAAAGGGAACAGCGCACGCATTATCCTTCCGCCGGAGGGATTCTGCGAAGGTCGCTGCCCGGGCGATCCGAAGGTGTGCCGCTTCGAGGAGATCAGTGTGGAGGTCGTGGCAACGACAATTCTTGAAACGATTACAACCAACAGCAACGTCGTGTCATGAAACAATCGCTCATTCTCCTTATCGTTGTCTCTCTCGCCTCGTGTGGAAAGAAGCCCGAACGCATTACAGTTTCCCCACAAGATAGCGTGGAAATCGCTCGAGATAACGTTGCATATCGGGCAGAAGTCGAGGTGTACATGCGAGATGATCCCGGATCTCCCTTTGGTCGGGATACGACTATCAAGTTTCATGGGCTGCATTGGTTTCCCATCGATCCGCGTTACCGGGTGAGCTCCGTGCTACACAAGTATGAGGATCCGGAGACAGTAGTCGTTTTAGGGACAAAGGGTGAGGAACGAAAACAGCTCCGTTACGGGTACTTTGAGTTCGTCCTCCCCGATGAGCAGGGGAATGCAAAACCACTGCGCATCAATGTATACAAGTTCACACCGTATGATACAAAGAGATATGCGCTGTATAAGGACAATTTGAGTGTCTGGTTCACCGATAGCACCACTAGCATTGAAACATACGGCGTCGGTCGCTACGTCGAAGTTGGGAACGAACATCCGGACCCATCTCACGTATATTCTATCGATTTCAACAAGGCATACAATCCCTACTGCGCGTACAGCAATCTCTTCTCATGTGCCATTCCGAGGAAGGAAGACCGACTCGAGATTGCACTGCACGCAGGGGAAAAGAACTATCACGAGTAGCCAACCTTCGAGAGGAGGCACTATGGATGCATCATCACGACGCTCAATTGTTCCCGGGGTGATTCTCATTTCACTTGGACTGGTTTTTCTTCTTCCTACTGTCACCGATGTTCGCATGCGAGAGCTCTGGCCTGTTTTTGTAGCGGGGCCGGGGATCATCTTTCTGGCGATGGGTCTTGTCAACCGTTCGAACTACGGGCTCCTCATGCCTGGAACACTGCTGACAGTATTTGGCGGACTCTTTTTCTACTGTGTGTTCGAAGGCTGGTATCACATGCACTCACTCTGGCCCGTGTTTATTATTGCGCCGGGGCTCGGGTTGTTCATGCTCTATCTTTTTGGAAGGAAGGAAAAAGGATTACTCATATCCGCGAGTATCGTGAGTGGCGTTGGTCTCTTTTTCCTTGGAGGTCTGTGGGATTTCGATTACTTCTTACCAGCTCTCCTTATCTTTCTTGGCATTGTTCTGTTGTTAAACGCGAAGAAGAACTGATACGCGCCGTCGCGCAGTCGCCCAAACCATGCAAGAGAAACCGAACCCTCCAGCACCGCATTAATGGATCAACATAGACTTTACAGAACGATTCAACTCCTCAGCGATGAGAAGTTCCGCACAGACGAGGAACTGCTCGGGTACGTGCTCGAGAACATCATCAAGCATGAGCAGATACCAATCAAAGGAGGACGGATCTGGAAACTTGAGCCGACGCGAGGAACCTACCGTTTAATACTTCAGAACGGTGATCTCGATTCGATCAAGCGCAACTTCCGGCTCCGTATTCTCGATTATCCGATGTTCCTGCAGCTTCCGCGCAAGACAACAATCGTCGGAACAGAAACGAACAAGTATCTGATTCAGAAGGGAATCAAACTCTATTCTGCGACCGGTGTGGGTGAAAAGGTGCGGTGGAAGGGGCACGATCTCTATCCGTATGTCATCGGCATCAACGCCGATTACCTGAAAGTCCACATGACCTACGCGCTGAAGATCATCGGGATCGCACTGACTGCTGCGCTCAAGAGGAGACAGATCGAAACGAAGGCGAAACAGCTTGAGCTTGATCTCGACCGGGCGCGGGAAATACAAAAGAGCATCCTCCCAGAGCACGAGCTGAAGTTCCACAACTATGAAATATATGGCATCTCAATTCCGGACCGTATTGTCGGAGGAGACTTTTTTGATTACCTGCAGGCGACGGGTGATCGGGACAGGATTGGACTTGTCGTCGGAGACGCCGCGAGCAAAGGGCTTTCGGCTGCTGCACAGGCGCTCTATGTCTCCGGCGCACTCAGGATGGGAATCGAATTCCAGACAAAGACCAGCACATTCATTGGCCGGATCAACCAGCTTGTGAACAAGGCATTCACTCCTGAACATTTCGTCTCGCTTGTCTACGTGGAGTTGACCAGAACGGATAAGGGACTGGTCCTGTACGTCAATGCCGGGCACAGCAACCCCATACTACTGAGAGCCAACTCAGGTGAAGCGGAAATGCTTGCTGCGACCGGGCAGATCATCGGGCCATTCCCGAATGAGAAGTACAGAAGCGATTTTACGTTGATGAACAAAGGGGATATCCTTGTTCTTTACACGGATGGAATCACAGAGGCATTTAACGAAAACCGTGAGATGTACGGCGAACGGCGGTTGATGGAGAAGGTGAGAGAACATCAGGCGCGAACACCGAAGGAGTTATGTCAGCTTGTGATCGAAGATGTGCAGAAGCACAACAGGCTGGTTGAGTACTCGGATGACAAGACGCTCGTGGTAATCAAGAGAACGAAGTAGATCAACAACGTCGCCGCGAGGAGCGCTTCGCAAGAGAGAAAGCCGCCTGAGCAAGCACTACCTCGACGTTTAGAGACTCGAGCCTGTATTGCCACCGCTGTACAAAGCCCACTTGCATCGAGAAAAGAAAAGGGGCGGAGTTGTTGGCCAGGTCTTGCTCTTGACACCAACCAGTAATTTGGCACTATCGCAAAAGCACCATTCGGCGTATTGCAAAGAAGTCTCGGCTCGCGATCGAATAGAAATAGACCCCTGATGCCAAGCCATCGGCTTCAAAAATGACAGCCTGCTCACCTGCGTTGAATACGTCCCGAGCAATGCGTCGCACTTCTCGCCCGAGTACATCATAGACTCTTAAGTCAACGGCTCCTTCACGAGCTAATCTAAAACGAATCATTGTTGTGCCATTGAATGGGTTCGGGAAACTCTGATACAGATGATACTCCTTAGACTTAATCTCATCTTCCCTGGCGCTCAACAGTATTTCTTTCCGATATACGCCTGCAAAGCTTCCAACATAGAGAATATTACTATCTGGCAAGACCGCGAGTTTGCCGGCTGCCCCGGGGAACTCCATCGAACTCCAGGTAAAGCCTCCATCTACACTCCGGGACAATTGAAAACGGCTTGCCCACCCCCATGCACAATACAACTCACCCAGTCGTTGTTCAGAAATCGCGATTGAAAGTACTGTTAGTAACGTATCCGGGAGACCAAGCGGTAACCGTCCCCACACAGTTCCTCCGTTGGTTGAACGCCACAGCCCACGTCTTGAAACGCCGGCATAAACCTTTTGATTGTCGAAAGGATCAATAGCCATGTCGTATGCATCGCGATTGTTCCAGGGACCTGTTGCAAGCCAGTTTAGTCCCCCGTCAGTGCTCTTAACAACGCTCGCAAACGTCGTCGCCACATAGAGCGTTTCGGGATGTTGATGATCAAGCTCGATTGCAGTTATGCTTGTTTGCAGTTGGGCACATGGCGGAATGGGCGGGGTCAAGCTGTCGCAATGAAGAGGGAACCAGAACAGGCCGCCGTTCGTGGTCTTGTAGAGTGTTCCGCCGTGCTGTCCCCCAGTGCCGCAATAGAGTGTCTCTGGTCGCGAAGGATTCATAGCAAGTGCAATTGGTCCTTCTTCGAAGTCTAATGTTATCCCCGAATCAGCGCGAAACCAATTCACCCCGCCATCAAGCGTTTTCAGAACAAGAGGAGGAAACCGGCTTGCAACGTATACTGTTTCTCCCTGATGAGGATGGGGTATGACTTCGACGACGTAAGCGCCTCTCAGCAGTGTGTCCCATGTTGCGCCAACATTTGTGGTTCGGAAAACCCCACCCGGAATTGCCTGGCTGATGCTGCCCGTGCTGCCAGCGTATATGACGTTTGGCGAGGCAGGATCAATTGCAAGGGCACTTATGGCTTCATCCTGCAAGCCAAGCAATTGCCATTGAACCTGTGCATAAAGAAGTGAAGAGAGTAGGAGGAGTGGGAGTGCAGCGAAGATATGCTTCGAGGAATAGTATTGCAGAATGTGCATTTGAGCTCGTCCCACAGATCATCTCCGCTCAATGTTGATACTCAACACTATGGCACTGATTCTACGATACGTGAGTATACGCATAGAATAAGGCAAAATCAACTTCTGCATCCGCAAGGTGCAGAAGTGTAGCGAGTCGAAGCAGTCTGAAGCCACCCTGATTCCCTCGGCTGCATCAAGGCCATGCCCACCCCAAAAAGAAAAAAGCCCGGCATGAATGCCGAGCCTTTCTCCTGTCTGCCAAAGAGCAAATATCATTTCGTCACGATCATCTTCTTTGTCTCCACAAAGTCGGGCGACTGAATGCGGTAGAAATAAATGCCCGTCGGTAAATCAGCGCTGTTGAACATGAGTTCGTATGTTCCCGGTGCCTGTGTCCCCTCGAAGATCAGCGCCACCTCCTGTCCGAGCAGGTTGAAGACTGCGAGACGCACATGACCGCCTTTCGGGATTGTATAGACGATGTTCGTCGTTGGGTTGAACGGGTTGGGGAAGTTTTGTTCAAGCACTGATTCCTTCGGAACTTCTTTTACTTCTTCCTTCACGGAAACAATGACTGTCACATTGAACCTTCTGAAGCTTGAGCTCACCACCGTGTCGATGCCATCGGTGGCCTTCACACGCCAATAGTAGCTTCGTGTTTGCGCCGGAAATTCCACCGAAAGTGACGTCTGCGTTCCGGCAGAGGTATCGATGCGCGAAGGACTGTCGAACGTGGAGATTGTATCGACTTGGAGAACGTAGCTGATGGTATCCAGGTCAGGGTCGATGGATTCACTCCAGGCAAACGGTACCATGAGCTCCTTGGCTGACACACTGTATGTTGTGTCGTGCGCCGGCGAGAGAAGAGTGAATGCACCTGGTGGGTCGTTTACATTGGTAACGAAGATGGTGTAGCTCTGTTCAACCGACCCAGCGCCGTTTTCGGCACGCAAGGTCACGTTGTGCAATTGTTGCAGCGCCTGAGCATTCGTCGGTGTCCAGTGGACACTCCACGTCGTTGAATCAACAACCATCCCATCGGGACCGGAAACAATCGAAAGTCCGGGGGGTGTCCCGCTGAAAGTTGGTGTGTAGGAGTACAGGACGTCCTGCGTCGCATTCGTCGGCGCCATTGTGGTGAATGCGGCAAGCATAGGCCGCAGGCGCAAAATGCGGTTTGCGGAGTACGGCCCATTGGTGAGGTAGATGTTCCCATCGGGACCGATCTCCACATCGGCGAAGCCGCTGCTATACGTAAACAAAGTCGAGAATGATCCCGGCACAATCGTGTCGCCGATTTCCGTGAGGGTCACCGTCCAGAGTGTCGGCGTGCTGTTGCCGGTAAAAAGGATTTTGCCGCGTAGCCGGGGGAAAGCTCGAGCCCGATACACCGCAATACCGGTGAGAGCGGGAAGAGGTGAGCTCGGGAAATAGTAAAGCGGTCGTACGTAGAGAGGATTGTTTGAATACGAGCAATTCCCCTCAACCGGCCATCCCATGTTTCCTCGTGGAGGGACAAGATTCACCTCATCGTCACAGCTCGGGCCGTTCTCACTGCAGTACATCTTTCCGGTCTCCGAATCCCACGTGAAATCAAAACTATTGCGATGGCCTATCGACCAGAACGGTCTCCCGACGAAAGGATTGTCCGGTGGAACTGAGCCATCAGGATTGAGACGAAGGATTTTGCCGCGAAGGTTGGTTGCACTGCTGTCCTGCGCATTCGAGGAGCTTGCATACTCGCCGACAGTGACGTACAGTTTTCCATCGGGGCCGAAGTGAATATTCCCGCCATTGTGGTTGGTTGCGGTGTTTGTCCGCAGCACTTCGACAATCAAACGTGGGTCAACGCCAATGCTGCTCGAGTCGCGATAGCGCACCACGATGTTCGCACGGTCTCCGGTGCGCGTGTAGAAAATGTACACAAAGGGGGAATCAGGATATTGCGGATGGAGTGTGACACCCAGAAGCCCCTGTTCTCCGCTACTGGTGACGGACACGGTTGTGAACGGTGTGGGTATCAGTCCCCTGTCGTAGATTCTCACTCTGCCGTTGCTTTTTTCGGTGAAGAAGAATTTCCCACTTGTGTCGGGTGTAAACACTAAGCAGACCGGAAACGCAATGTCAGGGTTACGGGCAAGCGTATCGAGTGCGTATTGTTGCGCTTGAGAAATCCTGATACCGAACAACAGAGTTAGTATGGAAAGAAAAAGTCGTAGCGAACGCGTCATCCAGCCCCCTTCATTGGTCCATCGATCTTCTGTCTAAGTCCCCTGAAGCTTGTTCATCACTTCACGGATCAGCTTCCACGGCAGCATGTTCACTTGATGAAGATGAGTTTCTTCGTCTCCGTGTGTCTGCTTCCTCCGCTCACCCCTTCTGAAATCACCCTGTAGAAGTAGATGCCGCTTGCAAGCGAGCGAGCATCGAACAACTCCTTTCTTTCTCCTGCCTCCTGCACATCATCGACAAGTATCGTCACATGCTCGCCCGTTATGTTGAACACCCCGATCGAGACGTGCGATACTTCCGGAAGTGAATATGAGATCGTTGTAACGCCGTTAAACGGATTCGGATAATTCTGTCGGAGGGAGAAGGCGGCTGGAGGAGAGAGAGCACCCGTTTGAGACTTCAGTGAAAACAGTGAAGCGCTGTTACGTAGAATCGAACAAACGGAGAACTCCTGGAAACAACGAAAGCCGAATCCTTCAGCATCCCCTCGTAAACCCTCCAACACCTGCCACACAAGGCCGCCCGCCGCGCCGTCGAGCAACATGGTGGTGAGCCAACTGTCATAGGTCGGAGCTTTCAATGTTCGCACACCAAACTCTCCGAGCACCAGCGGCTTCCGTAGCGCACCAGCCAGACGTCTATGATCCCGAATCCAAACATTTCCCGAGTTGTTTGGCAGGTTCCACGACTCAGGATACAAATGAATACTTGCAAAGTCAATAGAGTTTACAGCGGAGTTTGACAAAAAACTCACCCCCGACGTCCCATCGAACAACCATTGCTGGTTGTTGTAAAAAGAAGTTGAATATGACCCCCTCGTTATGTCGAACCCCTCTTCCCCCGTGCCAACCAGATGGTTTGTGTCGAGCGATTTGACATGGTGCGAGAGTTCTTCAACCCACTGAGTGACAATTCCAGCCGACCTGTCCGAAGAACGGGGTTCATTGGCGAGCTCCCAGCCAAAGATTGATGGCTCATTTCTGTAGGGAATGCCTGAATATGTGTTCACCCTTTGGAGGATCATTGAGATATAGCTCTTATACCAACTTCTGATCAGCGAATCGGTGTAAAAGCTGTCATGCCCGAATTGAGGTGACACCGCAATTCGATAGGATCGTCCGCCCCCACCCTCAACGGTCCGCTGCAAATCTTCTCCTGAATAGATCTCCTGACCCGTTTCAGCCGAAGGATAAT
>JACQVJ010000248.1 GCA_016209805.1 Ignavibacteriota bacterium | reverse complement strand
GAGCAGGCCCAGGTTGTTGCGTCGACGGCGGTCATCGTCACGATGACGACGATCATCGGGGCAATCGTTGGAACGGGTCAGACACCGCGCTGGACAGACTTCATTTCCATCGTCGCCGTCGGTACGATCGGCTTTGCGAGTGTTTACTTCTCTCTCCAGTACAGCCGACAACTTGATGAACAGCGGCGACAGCTTCTCGCCATCAGTACAATCGCCGAAGGGGTCAACCGTTTCTTCGACCTCGATTATGTCCTGCGTACCGCCCTGGACAAAACAACCGAGTTCCTGTCCACTGATTATGGTTGGATCTACATGCTGGATGGAGAAAGCCTGGCACTCAAACGCTCTAAAGGGACTACAAAGGACTTCCTTGCATTGCGCAGGATTGCCGCACTCCCTCCCTCTTCGTGGCTGCATCAGCCGCGCGTGGAGCGAGAAAAGTTACGTGATTTCACGGGCTTCATTGATCAGGAACTGAAGGACCTCGGTATCCAATTTTGGGCTTCGATTCCTCTCCGGTCAAAAGACACCGTCGCAGGGGCTCTTGTTGTTGCGGGAAGGCAATACAACATGTTTACCAGCAAGCAGGCCGAGTTGATGGAAGCATTTGGAAACCAGATAAGCGTTGCTCTTCACAACGCACAGCTGTTCGACCGTCTGAGGCAATCTGAGCAGCAATACATCGATCTCTTTGAAAACGCGCCGGATATCTACATCAGCATCGACCATACCAACACAGTCACGGGGTGCAACACAACCGGTGCCCGCATGCTCGGACATGACAAAGAAGAAATCCTCGGCAGGAAATTTGAAACCCTTTTCGTCGAAGCCAGCCAACCGGGGGTTCGTGCGTTACTTGCGCGCATGTTTAACGACGCAATGGGGATCAAGAATTTTGAAGACCAGATGGTGCGCAAGAATGGCGAGAAGATGGATGTCAACGTTAACTCGACATTGGTGTTCGATGAGAGCGGAACGCCTGTGCACGCACGGATCGTGGCGCGTGATATCACCGAGCGAAAGCGGGTTGAGTCGTCAATCCTTCACGTCCAGAAGCTCGAGAGCATCGGCACACTTGCAGGCGGTATTGCACACGACTTCAACAACATCCTCGCTGCAATTCTCGGATCTGCATCAATCATGCGTCGCCGCTTGCCGGAGAAGGGAGGCCTCTCCAAGTACGTTGAAATCCTTGAGGGAGCGGCGAAACGGGGCTCCGCTCTAACGCGCCAACTCCTTACGTTCGCACGCAAGACCGAAACCAATATCAAGAGTGTTGATATCCACACACTTATCGACGAAACGCTCCATCTCTTCGAGAGAAGTGTCAGCAGAGAAATTGTTGTACAGAAAAACTTCTGCCCGGAAGTATTAGTGACGAACGGCGACGAAGGACAGATTCAGCAGGCAATGTTGAATCTATTCGTCAATGCGCGCGATGCAATGCCCAATGGCGGCACGCTCACAATTACCACTCGACTGACCGTCGCCGATGCGCACACAACAAGTCAGTTCTCCTCCGTCAAGCCCGGTCCGTTTGTTCTCATCATTGTCAGCGATACCGGCTTGGGGATGGACAAAGCAATGCAGAACCGAGTGTTCGAACCGTGGTTTACAACAAAAGACTTTGGAACAGGATTGGGACTATCGGTCGTCTATGGGGTCGTACAAAACCATGGAGGGTTTATCAATCTTGAAAGTGAAGTCGGGACCGGTACATCGTTCTCTCTTTACTTCCCGAGTGCTGCCAGAAAGATGAGATCGGCATCAAAACAGAAGCGGCTCCATTTTCCCAGGGGGACAGAAAACATCCTTCTCATCGACGATGAGGTGAGTGTGTGTGAGATCGCAAAAGACATACTGAGCAACCTCGGGTATAGCGTGATGACTGCGCACGATGGGAAATCCGGTGTGGAGACGTACCGAACCAGGCAGGCCTCGATTGACCTTGTGCTGATGAACATGAACATGCCATTGCTTGGAGGGAGGGAGACGTTCCGGCAACTAAAGAGGATCAACCCTTCTCTCCCAATCATCATCGTCACAGGCCACGGGAAAGGGGTAGTCGATAGAGAGGAGTTCTCTTCTGAGATCAGCGGGTTCCTGCAGAAACCGTTTCAACTGGAAGACCTCGCGACCAAAGTCCGTCAGGTCCTCGACCAACGGTCATCAGCGATCCAGCTAACCTCCTGACACATGGATTCATTTTTTGCAGATCTTAAGAAAGTCCGGGAAAGCAAGAGGATCTCGCTCGCCGACATTTCTTCGGCAACGCTGATCGATGTTTCCATGCTCGAAGCAATCGAACGGGGGAACACGTCGATCCTTCCCCAGGCGTACGTCCGGGCGTTCATTCGAGAATACGCAAGTGTCGTTGGCCTCGATCCGCACGAAACCATGCGGAAGTATGACGAGGCCCGGAACGAAGCGAACACGACACCGCAACAACCGCCCGTGTTGGAACCCACGCCACCACTTAAGAAACCCAAACCGCCCGAACCAGACAAACGACCCGGGATTGAACCACGAGAGCTTCTTACACAGCGCAACCTCAAAATCGGAACAGGCGTCATCGTGACAATTCTTGTGGGGATTGGATTGTGGGCCTTAACGAGCGGTAAGTCATCGCAACCTGTACAGGAAATCCCGTTCGAGGCAATGGTCAGAGAAAACGAGGAACGAATTCTAGGAGACACAACCGCACGTCCTGCAGCACTTGTTACATCAACAAGGTCGGCAACAAAAGATAGCCTCTCACTTCACGCGGTAATTTCGGACACCGTCTGGGTGCAGATTGTCGTCGATTCCGCTCCTCCGTTAGAGTATCTCTTCCGGCCTCCATCCCGGATGTCCTGGAAAGCGAAGGAAAAGTTCACGGTTACGCTTGGTAACGCCGGGGCCATCCAATTTACCCTGAACAATAAGCAGATCGGCACTCTCGGCAAACCGGGCAATGTCGTGCGCAACGTGGAGATCACGCGCGAGGAGCTTGCCAGAGACTAGCTGTTCGTTCCCCATCACACGCATCAATGGCACGACCACCACATTCCGTCGTTCAACGCGTGGCACGGCTCCGTAAGGAGTTGAACGAACACGACTACCGGTACTACGTCCTTGCCGAACCGGTCATTGCCGACGAGGAATACGACAACCTCATGCAGGAACTGCTGAACCTTGAAAAGCAGTACCCTGATCTGCACTCGCCCGACTCTCCGACGCAACGTGTAGGCGGACAGCCGACAAAGGAATTCGCAACCGTCAGGCACGATCCCCCGATGCTCAGCCTTGCGAATTCATACTCTGAAGAGGAAATCCGGGAGTTTGATCGACGTGTTCGCAACCTGCTGGAGGACCAGAAGCCAGAATACGTTGCCGAGCTCAAATTCGATGGCGTTGCTCTTGCGCTGAGATATCGGGATGGCGTATTTGTACAGGGCGCGACGCGAGGCGATGGTTCGCAGGGAGACGATATCACGCATAACCTGAAGACAATTCGGTCGATACCACTTCGCCTAAGAACTTCCAATCCGGCGTTCATGAACATAGAAGTACGTGCTGAAGCCTTCATGCATAAGAAAGAATTTGAGGAGATGAACAAACAGCGAACGGCCGCCTCGGAAAAGACCTTCATAAACCCGCGCAATGCAACTGCCGGGACACTGAAGCTTCAGGACCCTCGAATCGTAGCGGCGCGTCCGATACGAGTGTACTCGTACGCTCTCTTTGCACCCGGTGCAAAGCTGCGGAGCCATTTTGAAAACCTGCAAACCCTGAGCAGGCTCGGCCTCCCCGTAAACGAGCATGTCCGTAAATACAGCACCATCGACGAGGTGATCAGCTTCTGGAAAATGTGGGGAGAAAAAAGGGACTCGCTTCCCTATGATATTGATGGGGTCGTTGTAAAGGTCAACTCACTCTCCCACCAGAATGTATTGGGAAGCATCTCCAAGAGTCCGCGCTGGGCCATCGCATTCAAGTTCTCATCGCGCAAGGCAGAGACGGTGTTGAAGAATATTATTTTGCAGGTTGGCCGTGTTGGGACAATCACGCCTGTGGCAGATCTGGAGCCTGTATTTGTCGGCGGGACAACAGTGAGCCGCGCAAGCCTTTACAACATTGATTATATCAACGAGCTGGACCTTCGAATTGGTGACACTGTGATCGTGGAAAAAGGTGGTGATGTCATTCCCAAGGTCACCGGGTTTGTAGAGGGCAATCGGCCTCAGGGGGCGCGACGCTACGAGATGCCATCCGCCTGTCCTCAATGCGACTCCCCAATATATCGTCCTGAAGACGAAGTGAACTATTACTGTGAGAACTCCGAATGCCCGGCGCAAGTACGAGCTCGCATTGAACACTTTGCACAACGGAGTGCCATGGACATCGAAGGACTTGGCGAAGCCGTTGTCGACCAGCTTGTGGGGCTCGAGCTGGTGAAGAACTACAGCGACCTCTATTCGCTGCACAAACGCCGGAACACTCTTGTCGAGCTTGATCGGTGGGGGGAGAAGAGTACACAAAACCTTCTCGATGCAATTGAGGTGAGCAAGAAGCAGCCGTTTTACAGAGTCCTTCACGCGTTAGGGATTCGTCATGTTGGCGCGAGTGTGGCACAGCTGCTTGCAGGGACATTCTCTTCCATAAAAGAGATCCAAGTTGCGACGCAGGATGATCTGGAATCGGTTCCCGGTGTGGGACCGAGAATCGCGGAGAGCATTGTTCATTTCTTCGGCGAAAAACATAATCGAGAGATCATCAAGAAACTCGAAGCAGCGGGCCTCACTCTGACCTCGGCGTCACCGAAGAGGAAAGGAGTGCTTGAGGGGAAAACGTTTGTGCTCACTGGAACGCTACCGACCTACTCTCGCGAGGAAGCAAGAAGTCTTATTGAAGGAAACGGTGGGAAGGTTGTGGCGACTGTGAGCAAGAATGTCCATTATGTCCTGGTTGGAGGGGGTGCAGGATCGAAGCTTGCGAAGGCGCGGAGTCTTTCGATCCCAACGATTACCGAGGAAGACTTCAGGAAGATGATACGTTGAGGTAAGATGCTGGAATCATTGCGCATGTCGATCGGTGTTCTCTGGGGAGCTCGGCGGCTGGGTAAGTCACCCGAAGGGCTCGTGACCTTTACCAATGCCCTCACGGAGGCACGGCATGTATTGTTGATCATGCCGCTCGACCGTCGTGAGATGCTGTCGACGATGACTGTTATTGAGTTGTTGAAGAAACGTTTCGAAGGGGAGAATATCCACGTGATTGCCGATGAGCATGGCCTCGAGACGATGCGCCTGTTGCCTCGCAGTCGTTTCACGAGAATCCTTGAATCCGATGTGAACGCGTTCTTTCTTCCGCGCAAACCGTTTATGGAACAACTCAAGCGGAAACCATGCGACATCGCCATTGACCTCAATCTTGACTTAGTGCTCCCCTCAGCCTATATTTGTAGGGAAAGCAAGGCCCGTATTCGGGTCGGCTTCGCGCGCAAGAGCGCGGATACCTTCTACAATCTCCAGATTCAACCGGATCCTGCACTCAGCAGAAAACTGATCTACGACCGGCTGGCGAAGTGTCTTCAAATGTTTTAGGCGGGAGAGAAATCATGAATTTCGAGGTGCAAAAGAACGGGGCGGCAACCGTGCTGAAGCTCAAAGAGCGGAGGCTCGATTCGTCGATATCGCCCGAGCTCAAGGGCGAGTTTCTTATCTTATGCAAGCCGAAGGTGGAGTCGCTGACAGTAGACCTCGGTGATGTCGAGTTTTGCGATAGCAGTGGTCTCAGCGCGTTGCTTATTGCCGATAGGAAAATGAAAGAGCATGGCGGCAACGTGAAGCTGATCAATGTGCATAAGAAGGTTCTCAACCTGCTCAAGATCTCCATGCTCGACCGTGTTTTCGAGATCCACGAATCCACCGCACACGCCACAAAGCACTAATCCGTCGTCCATCCCTCTCTCAGGGCCTGAATGGGATTCAGCACCTTCGACTCCATCATCGTTGTCGTGTACCTTATCGGAATGGCGTTGCTGGGTGTCGTATCCGGTGGAAGGCAAACGTCAACCCGTGACTATTTCCTCGGCAGCAAGAACATTCCATGGTGGGCGGTGTGCTTTGCCATTGTTGCCACCGAAACAAGTACCCTTACCTTTATCAGCATCCCCGGTCTCGCATACGCAACGAATCTGAATTTCCTTCAGGTCACTTTCGGATATCTGCTCGGACGAATTGCAATCAGCGCCATTCTTCTTCCTTCGTATGCAAAGGGTGAGCTCGTCACCGCCTACCAGGTCCTCGGGAAGCGGTTCGGCTCCACCATGCGGAATGTTGCAAGCGTAACGTTCATGGGTACGCGTGTTCTTGCAGATGGTGTCCGTTTGTACGCCACCGCAATCCCTCTTGCAATCCTGCTCAAGGGTTGGAATGCGTTCCCCGAAATGCCAGCCGGGCAAATCTATCTTATCTCGATATCGGTCATGGCAGGTATTACGCTCATGTACACACTTGTCGGTGGGGTAAGGGCCGTTATCTGGACCGACGTTGTTCAGATGTTCATCTACCTCGCCGGGGCCGTAGGAGCGGCAGTGGTAATCATCAATAATATGCACCTGGACATTCTCGACGCGCTGCCTTCAGACAAATTGTCGATCTTCAGCTTTGGCACCGGGGCAGGATGGGGCGACTTCTTCAAAGCACCGTACACGCTTGTAGCGAGCGTAATCGGCGGAGCGTTCCTTTCGATGGCTTCACACGGCACCGACCAGATCATTGTTCAGCGGCTGCTGACTGTGAAAACACTCAAGGGGAGTCAGCGGGCGCTTATCGTCAGTGGTGTCCTGGTGATCTTCCAGTTTGCACTCTTCCTGTTCATTGGCCTCCTCTTGTTTTCCTATTACAACGGCTCTTCTCTTGCCGACCTCCACCTTACGAAAGTGGACGAAATCTTCCCAAAGTTCATTATCGAAAGCATGCCAAGCGGCCTATCGGGGATCATCATTGCAGGGCTGATGGCAGCTGCGATGTCAACTCTCTCAGGCTCCATCAACTCTCTGGCCTCTGCAACAATGCACGATATCTACAAACCATACTTCGGCGCTTCGCACTCGGAACAAACGACTCTTTTGTTATCAAGACTCTTCTCGGCAATCTGGTGTGTTCTCCTTGTCGGGGTTGCGCTTTTCTTCGTTGCCGGGACTTCACAAACGCTGGTTGAGCTTGCGCTGAGCATCGCATCCATAACGTATGGCGGGATGCTGGGCACATTTCTTTTGGGTGTGGTTTTCAAAAATGTTCGCCAACAAGACGCATTGGCGGGTTTTGCGGCCGGTATCATCGTAATGGTATACGTGTTTACACAAACGACCGTCGCGTGGACATGGTATACATTCATCGGCACATGCGCCACGCTGATGGTGGGCAACATCTCAGCCGCCCTGGGAAAATCAGCGTGAGTCTCGCTGCCGAATGGTTTCAGAGGAAATGCAGTTTGCGATTCTTACGCCTCGATCAGAATTAAGAGGAAACCATGCACCTACAACCCATCGACTGGGTCCTCATTGTACTTTACTTCGCTGCAAGTATTGCAATGGGTTTGTACTACTCCCGCCGCGCGGGGAAAAGCACAAGCGAGTTTTTCCTCTCCGGCAGGAACCTTCCATGGTGGCTCGCAGGAACCTCGATGGTTGCAACCACATTTGCTGCCGATACGCCGCTTGCAGTGACCGAGCTTGTTGCAACAAAGGGAATCGCGGGAAACTGGCTGTGGTGGAACATGGCACTGGGAGGAATGCTGACCGTGTTTTTCTTTGCCAGATTGTGGCGACGTGCAGGGGTCCTGACGGATGTCGAGCTCATCGAGCTTCGCTATTCAGGAAAACCGGCTGCATTCCTTCGAGGCTTCCGCGCCCTTTACCTTGGCGTTTTCATGAATTGCATCATCATGGGTTGGGTGAATCTGGCATTGAAGAGCATACTTGAGGGACTGTTTGGCATTCCATCAGATGCAGCCCTCTGGTATGTTGTGGGGTGCATGGTGCTGGTTGCATTCTACTCCGCCCTTTCCGGCCTCTGGGGTGTTGCAGTCACGGACGCGTTTCAGTTCGTGATCGCAATGTTTGGTACCATCATACTCGCGGTTGTTATCCTGAATCTTCCTCAGGTGGATGGCATTGCGGGACTCCAGGCCAAACTTCCCCCATCCACGTTCAACTTTCTTCCAGAGATCGGTAATGAAGGATTGAGTGTCACGACGGCACTTGCATTGAGCGTAACTGCATTCCTCGCCTATGTTGCGATCCAGTGGTGGGCTTCCTGGTACCCGGGCAACGAGCCGGGTGGGGGAGGTTACGTTGCACAACGCATGATGTCCGCAAAGGACGAAAGGCACTCACTTCTTGCAACGCTCTGGTTCACGGTGGCACACTACTGCCTCCGGCCTTGGCCATGGATTCTTACCGGACTTGCAACTCTCGTATTGTATCCTCATCTCCCCGAAGCTGACAAGAAACTCGGTTACATCTACGCGATGAGAGATTTTCTTCCGGCGGGACTGCTTGGCGTGCTCGTTGCTGCCTTCCTCGCGGCGTACATGTCAACCATCGCAACGCATTTGAACTGGGGAACGTCCTACGTCGTCAACGACTTCTATAGGAGGTTCATCAAAAACAACGCATCCGAGAAGCATTATGTCTATGTCTCGCGTGCCGCTACAGCAGGCATGATGCTCGTTTCGCTTATTGTCACCGCAAACATGCAGACAATATCCGGGGCCTGGGCTTTTGTCATCGAGGCAGGTGCGGGCCTCGGCCTCGTGTTGATATTGCGTTGGTACTGGTGGCGGGTGAACGCATGGTCCGAGATCACGGCGATGGTGGCACCCTTCCTTGGCTACTGGTTTGTGAAGTACCACACCCAAGTCGAGTTCCCGCAATCGCTCTTTGCTATCGTTGGGTTCACGACCATTAGTTGGTTTGTCGTTACGTTTCTTACAAGACCGACGCACGAATCAACGCTCATCGCATTCTACAGGCGGACTCATCCGGGCGGAGTGTTCTGGAAACCGATTGCGGAGAAAGTGCCAGAAGTGAGAGGCGATTCAGGCTTTGTGCGACTTGGGCTTGATTGGATTGCCGGTGTGGTGCTTGTCTACATGACACTGTTCGGAACAGGAAAACTGTTGCTTGGCGAATATGACTCTGGATTTGTCTTCCTCGCAATCGCATTTGCCGCTGGCTGGACAATTTATTCCGACCTATCGAAACGTGGCTGGGGCACAGTCGGCCGGTAGGCATTGCCTGCCTCATCACCAGAGGTGAGTGGATCACCATCCTCTCTCTCCATTTCCTGCAAACGTGAATCTCTTCGCGTCGTAACCGTTGTCCGATCACATTGCTGCCATGAGAATCGTGTGACGGTGACGACTGAGCGTTAGCGCGTCGCTTCATACCATTCATTCGTACGTAACATGTAACTCAAGAGGTCAATGCGTAAGTTTCCGATGAGTCGCAATATCAATGTTGCCCTGGCTTCATTTGGTGTTTCGGGAAGGGTGTTTCATGCACCGTTCATCGATGCTCATCCGAACCTCATCCTGGCGAAGATCGTCGAACGATACTGCGAGAGCTCCAGGGAGATGTATCCGAACGCGGATTTTGTAGACGATCTTCAAGATGTTCTCCTTGATGAAACAATCGACCTGGTTGTTGTGCCGACTCCGGATGAGCACCAGTTTGACATCGCGGAGCGCGCATTGCTTGCCGACAAGCATGTGATTATTCAATCGCCGTTCGCCAGCTCCATCCGTGAAGCACGGCAGCTTATTGACCTCGCGATTCGAAGAAACAGGATCCTGACCGTATATCCCAACAGAAGGTGGGATGGGGATTTTCTCACCATCAAGAACATTGTGGAGAACGGAGTTCTCGGCGATCTGCATGTGTATGAAGCGCACCTTGACCGCCACGTTCTCAACGGGAAAAACGGCGCGGTACATGGAGCGAAAACGCAAGGAAAATCAACTCTCATTGACCTCGGTTCTCACCTCATCGATCAGGCCATAGAACTTTTCGGCATGCCTTTGAGCGTACAGGCGGACCTTGATGCACAAGAGGGAAACAGCGGGTTGGGTGGGATCGAATTGATACTTGACTATGGAAGGCTCAATGTGATTCTCAGGGCGAGAATGGCAGGGCCCATAGCGCGCTTCATTGTGCGTGGAACAGCCGCTTCTTTCATCAAGTTTGGGTATCCGCACAATGAATCAGATATGTGTGTACTTTCGCCGCTCTCCGAAAGTTGGGCCAAAGAACCCAAAGAGTATTGGGGGAAGCTGAACATGCTTGATGAAGGGCTTCACTTAAAAGGGAGTGTGGAGACACTGGCTGGTTCGCACATGACCTACTACGAAAGCATCTACGACGCAATAGCCCTTCAATACGAGCTTGGCGTGAAGCCGGAGGAAGCGCTGAACACAATCCGCGTGATCGAAGCCGCAATCGAAAGCAACCAACAGCGCCGAACGATCCTTATGCACACAACTCCTCAGACCGTCCGGTCAGTCCCGGCGTGAATGTTTCCTTGCATTCGTTGTATATGGACTGACAAGACTGCTCGAAACAGATAATCCCGACGAACGGGGCAGTCATTCAAAGTTCACGGACATCGAGAATTCTCTCGGCAAGTTCGTACATACTGAACGTTGAATACCTGGTGCGACTGGAACCATACGCGAAAGACAGCCGCATCACGATTCTCAAAAATGGATGTTGAAGTAAGGGAGGGTCTGAGGGAGGTTCCCTACATCACTTTCTCGACCTCAATGAAGTTCGTTGAACCGCGGGCAAAGAACGGCTGCCCGGCAAGCATAACGATATATTCTCCTCTCATAACCATACCGGAATTGATCAAGAGTTCCTTGATTCTCTGCACGGCCTGGTCCGAGTCATCGCTCAGATCTTCGATCACCGTTCCTCGAATTCCCCAGATGAGGTTCAACCGACGGAGGATTTTCACACGATCGGTGATTGCGATGATACGTGGATGCGGCCGGTAGCGGGAGACGACTCTGGCCGTCTCACCGGAATGCGTCACCGTGACGATCGCGGCTGCGTTCACCTGTTCCGCGAGAACACATGCCGAGCGCGCAAGCGCATCAAGGCGGCTCTGCACGCCGACAGGATAACTGTCAAACACACGACCTGGACCGAGTTGTTCCGATTCGACTTTCTTGATGATCCTGTCCATGATCTGGACAGCCTCGAGGGGGAATTTCCCCACGGAGGTCTCACCGCTTAACATCACCGCGTCGGCTCCATCCACAACCCCATTGGCGACGTCGTTCGCCTCCGCCCGTGTCGGAGTAGGGCTGTTGATCATCGATTCGAGCATCTGCGTGGCAATGATGACGGGTTTCCCGACCAGATTGCACTTCGCGATGATCTTCTTCTGCAACATCGGGACGTCTTCCGGTGGCAGCTCTACCCCAAGGTCACCGCGGGCGACCATGATGCCATCCGCCTCCGCAATGATCGCATCGATGTTGGACACGGCCTGCGGCTTTTCAATCTTGGCAATGATCGGCAGAAATCGTCCCTTCTCAATCCGCTCAACGATCACCTTGCGGAGCGAACGAATATCCTCGGCGGTCCTCACAAAAGAGAGAGCAATATAATCGACATCATGATTCAGCCCAAACTCAAGATCTCCCAGGTCTTTCGCCGTGAACGATGGTGCGCTCACCGCGACCCCAGGAAGGTTCATCCCCTTGTTCGAGGAGAGGGTTCCTCCGACAATCGTTTCACATTTGACGTCCTTCTCTCTCACCTCACATACCTTGAGGCGAAGCTTCCCATCATCAAGCAATATGATGTCCCCCGTGTGCACGTCGTTTGTGAGATTCGCATACGTGGTGGAGACGCGTTTCCGATCACCAACGATTGGATCGGTCGTAACGGTAAATGTGTCGCCGATGTTCAATTCAATAAACGGTACACCGAACTCGCCGATCCGTATTTTCGGACCCTGTAAGTCTTGCAGCACGGCAACGATCTCTCCGGTTTTCTTCGCCGCCTCCTGG
>JACQVJ010000247.1 GCA_016209805.1 Ignavibacteriota bacterium | reverse complement strand
GACGTGAGAACTGTTTGGAACTGTGTACTGAATCTTGGTGGATGGGTTGAATGGATTGGGGTAGTTTTGTGCCAGCGTGAATGCTTCCGGCATTCCACTCCCCTCTCCGACACTGACGAGCGTGCTGGGAACCTGCAACCACATGATCGCCGTCTGGCTTTCTGGATGGGTGCCCTGGATGGAGTTCCCCGCAAGGTCGTCGCTATTGTACAGAATGTGTAGATGCGTGTCCACAAGATCAGCCAGCGATGGAAATGCCGCATCAAAACCGGTTCCCGGGGTAATATCAACGGCAGGACTCCATGTCGTTCCTCCATCCGTCGACTTGGAGGCATAGACGTGTGTAAAGGGATTGTTCGCAGCGTCACGTTCAGCCGTCAACGCAGGAAAAGCAACATAGAGATTATTGCTCGCATCCACGCCAATGTCCGGCGCCGTCGCAAAATTTCCATCATGCCACGGTATTGAGAAGTTGGCAATTGATGTATCCTGCACAGGAGATTCCGAAACCAACGTCCTCGTGCCTGTTGCAGAACTCCAGTGCATTGGACCAGCTTCGAAGGAGTAGAAGAGCACGGGGTTGCTGAAGGAATCGCCGACAGCCATGAAGTTTCCCCATGTCACATGTATGTTACCAGCGTTGTCCATGATGACAGAAACGCTGCCGTCGGGCTGCGGTTGCTCCTGACCGAGTGGTAGCTCCCCTGTACCGGCTACATCATAGATTGTCTGTGTGGACCAGCTATTGCCGTTATCTGTGGACACTTGGATGATAATGTCGCTGCCAGAACCCGCACCGACGAGCACAACTTTGTTATCCTTTGCGGCAATGTCCCATCCATCTGCATTGGCGCTGGCCGTGGTCAGAACCGGCATATCGACGGGGCTAAAGGAGAACCCAGCATCCGTTGAACGGCTATAGTAGAATGCAGTTGGTGGATTTGGCCCCGCGAGAATGTGAACGTTCAGATCACCTCCGATTGCAAGCCTCGGCCACGTAGAGCCTGCTGTACTTGCCGTGGTTCCAGGAACCCACGAACCCGCACCCTTTGCCACATCAACGTTCACTGCGAGACCCGCGTGAGCAACAACTACCTCAATGCCCGCACCGGCAGCTGACCTGAATTGATCGATATTGCCCCACCCCTGCCGTGCCGCTTCAACCTTGGCAAGAGCAGGCCATGTAGTGCCACCAGTCGTTGAATGCGCAAACCAGGTTCCACGATCGGGTGTTCCCGTTGTCTGGGCAGCCATTCGGCCGATGGAGAACGTACCATCGCCATAGTTGATGACATTATGGTTTGGTCCCCCATTAGAGCCGTAATCGTACGTTGTAAATCCGATCGAATCCCCGGGCCCTATTGCATAAGTCTTCGGGTATTGATACTTCGAAGGGCTCATCGTCTGGATGACCTCTTCGCCTGTCACTGCCAGTCGCTTCTCTGCCTTCTTCCCGATATGCGGGCTGCCACTCATGGCAAGACCTGTAGCAATCATTACCGTGAAGAAGATTGTGACCAGTCTCCTTGTCATAAACATACCTCCTTGTTGGATGTGTTGGATGGTGTTGTTAGACACGTGACTTTGTGGACTCCTTTCTCTGCTCGCTCACCTCCTTCGTGAGGAGTCCGCTTTGTTGGAATGATACTTTGTGACTCAAGTGTGAACTAGAATGAACCTTGAAACCTGTTTCCCTTGATCAATGTTTGTTTCACCCACAGGTCTTTGCCACGCCGGAAAACGAGTCGTGCTTCATCGGCAAATTAACAGAGGTCCTATCGTCATCACGCGCGGAGCACCCTTCGACTCGTCCGCCAAAAAGAGGCGGACTCGCTCAGGGTGACGCGGTGATAATATTCAGGGACCTGTCACGAGCATCGACGACTCACACGACGTTTGTTTGTCAATGCCCCGACGAGGCACGCTCGTTTTCTTGGCGGGCGAACACCTCGTAATAACTGGTTGCATAGATTTTCCAACACATCCTTCTGTATATCCAGATGAAAACCTGGACTTGCCACAAAGTCACCAAGAAGAACGATTTGATTCTATCATTGTTTGTGAACCTTTGCGACTTTGTGTCTTCGTGGCACGTTCTTCAAACGGATCTCTAGAACCCAACCTTGATTGAGAACAGATGATTGGCATCGAAGAACGATACATCCCGGAACGCGTAGTCGATGGAAACATCCAGGCCTGAAAACGCATAGTGGACGCCTGCACCTGCTGAGACGCCAAAGATGTAATCGGCATTCGGCTCAGATTGTTCCGAAAGGTTATATCCCCCTCTCACGAAGAATGTATTGTTGAACCCGTATTCGAGTCCGAACTTATATTCATCGTCCGAGAGGTTGTTGTTCTGGAAGAGGGACGAAGCAGTAAGCTGGTGCATCTCTTCCAGCTGGTATGCATACGCCACCCCCAACTCGATGGTCGATGGGAGTTCATCGGAAGCCGCTACTACCTCGTAGAGAGATTCGGGTCGGAGCGCACCCCCCACCGAGGCGGGACGCAAGAGACCGGGACCTCCGAACTTCATCCCAGGTCCAATGTTCTTCACCGCAACACCGATGCTCAATCCCCTCAACCCGGCGAACTCACTGTACTGAACCCCCGCGTCAAATGCAACTCCCGTGGCACTGACTCGGTCGATACGTTCCGAGATGAGGTTGGCCGTGAGACCGACTGAGATTCGGTCAGTAAGCAGCCGGGAGTACGTCAACCCGACTGTCACGTACGTGGGTGAATAGAACGCCCCTGTCCCATCGGGCACGTCTTCCGTCGTAATCTCAATCTCTCCGAAGGAAAGCGACTTGAGGGAGAGACCGATGCTGCCGAATCCTTCAAACGTGCTTCCGACCGCAAAGTAGTCCACACCAATGTCGGCAATGTAGCTCATGTGTGAAAAGAGAGCTTCGGTTGCAGAGTAGGAACGCGCCAGCCCGGCGGGGTTCCAGTAGATCGCTTCGACTCCCCTGGTGGATGCAAGAGAGGAGCCCCCCAGGGCAACTTCCCTTCCGCCGACGGGAATCAACAACTCGGAAGCTGCAGAGGTTCCTGCTTTGTCACCCCGTCCTGCATAGAGTTCACTCGCACCCGCAAGCAGGAGCATAGCGAGCGTTACGATAGCTATCAGAGTCCTGTTCATTTGGAGTTCTCCTATCATCAATAGTTCCTGAGGAACTGCTGTTCCTGAATGATGGCGACCTTGAGAGTCTTTGTTCCCAGGTCGTTCCCCGCTGCGTCTTTCAGCTCGATGTACGCGATATAGATACCGCTCGCAACGGGAAGCCCGTTTTCATTTTGCAGATCCCAGTTAAGGTACTGCGACGAGCCGGCGGGATCCTGCTTTCGGAGCGTCCTGACAAGTACCCCCGCGAGATTGAAGATGCGGATGGTCGCCTGATCCGGCAGATGGTTGAACGTGATGAACCTGTTGACCCTGTTCGTCTCCGCTATGTTGAACCCGTAGTACGGATTCGGGAACGCCTTGATCTGTGAGACATCCTGGCGCGCAAGTCCAAGATCCCCAACGACCGGCGTCAACGGTTTGATCGATTTCGTGTCGCCATGCTCGATCTGATGGTACTTGGTGAACTTGATCTTGGTCCCCGCCGGAGGTGCCTGACCGTTGAACGTTGCAATCCTGATATTGAAAGCAGCAATGTTCACATTAGCCTGGTCACCGGAAGCAAGGAAGAGTGCCGATTGCATCGCCTTCACTGCGGCCGAATCGTTTGTCGCCGGATAGGGGAATGTAGTAATGTATATTGACTCAAACACGCGGTAGCTGACCCCGCCTTGAACGAACAGTGCAGTGTCTATTCCCCATGTGGTAGGATCATTGTCGCGGTCCCATCTAACTATGGCGATCAACTGCTTCGCAGTATCAGCCGAACTTCGTCCGTTGTCCCACACAGAGAAGGGAACTCGAATCGCCGCCGAGGAGCCCTGGAACGGGAACCCTCTGCGCAGAGCGAAGCTCTCCGTGCCGAATCGGATCTCATAGTCGCGGCCGTTCAGGCCTGCGCTCTGGTTCAGCCCACTCAATTCGCCGGTCGAGCTCAAGATACCAAAATTGGGGTTCGTGCTCCCCGGTATGAACAGATTGGTTCCGTTCTCGTCGACGACACCTCGCATCCCGATTGGCGGTGCTGCAACATACAAATCAAAGCCGCCGTCAATTACGTGGTAGGGTGTTTCACCGACGAGGTCCGTGATGT
>JACQVJ010000246.1 GCA_016209805.1 Ignavibacteriota bacterium | reverse complement strand
GCGCGATCTTCTCAGGTATTGCTGCACTGCTCATCGTGATGATAGTGTTCCGCAAGTTGTTTCATTTCGACGCGTATCTCAAGGATATCCATTTTGCGTATCTCGGCAACCTTCTTCTGATCATGTCGGTGTTGTGGTTCTACTTCACATTTTCCGAGTACCTCACCGGATTCTTTGGACACGAGCCGTTCGAGATGGAAGTGTTTTGGTATAAGTTTACCGGACCATACGCACCGTTTTTCTGGTGGATGGTGGCGTGCAATTTTCTCATCCCCGTTTCGTTGTTGACGTTCAAAAAGAAGCACACCATCCCCAAGGTGCTCATATCTGCAATCGCAGTGGTCGTAGGCATGTGGCTCGAGCGTCTCATCATCGTTGTGCCGACATTGGCGAACACGCATTTGCCAAGTCCGGTAGGCATTTACATTCCGTCGTTGGTGGAGTGGAGTCTCTTTCTCGGCGGAGTTGCCGCGTTCGCGCTTGGCTTCGCCTTCTTCTCAAAATTCTTCCCTCTCATCTCAGTCTGGGAAATTGAAGAAGGGCGTGAGCACTCCGTCAAAGAGGTGACCGAACGGCTTCAGCAATATCTGCCGACGGAGAGAACAGGCGACGCTCAAGTTTTATCAGCGTGACAACGTCATGAATGAAAAAACAATATTCGGATTACAGGTTGCATCACTGGCTCTGATTTGGATATTGGTGATCCTGATCGGAATCTGGGTTGCAAACTTGCTGCGTCTGTCCTACGAGTTGGCCGATGTTCCGTCGGCGACGTTCGGCATCAGCATCATCGCCGTTCCAGTGTTCGTGACGATTGCCAGCATTCTGACGTATGTTTTCGTTGGGCTGCAAAAGGGGAAGGAAAAAGAATGATTCGTTCGATCACACGTGAGTGCTGGTTGCCCTCTGCTCTACTTGCCGTTGCCGTATTGTGCAGCGTTCTTCGCCTCGCAGCCCAGGAGATTCCTCTCCCGAATAGTCCATTAGATGGGCAACGTGTCTTTGTTGACAAAGGATGCGTCAAGTGTCATTCGATCATGGGGAAAGGTGGAAAGATCGGGTCCGATCTCGCAAAAGTACAGGCGAGTCACAGCCCCGCGGGGATTGTTGCAATGATGTGGAATCACGTCTCCGACATGAGGAAGGCAATGGAGGTGTGGCAGACGATTCCGAAGTTGAACGAAAGCGAATTGGCAAACCTTGTGGCGTATCTTTTCTCAATCAGTTACTTCGATGAGCCGGGTGACGCGGTTCGGGGGAAAGCAGTATTTGAGAGGAGCGGATGTCAGAAGTGTCATCAGGTGGGCGGGGCCGGCGGAAAGATCGGTCCATCGCTTGACAAGATGAAACAGTACGGCTCGCCATTGTTTCTCGCGCAAGCAATGTGGAATCATGGTCTCGGAATGTCGCGGTCAATGGAACGCCTCGGGTTGAAACGTCCAACATTTGAGGGTTCTGAGATTGCTGACTTGCTCAAGTATCTCCACAGCGTCAGTCACGTGACGGATGAAAGTGTCAGCTACATGATTCCGGGAAGCCCGAAGAACGGAGAAAAATTGTTTCAAACAAAAGGGTGCATCAACTGCCATAAGATTGGGGGAAGGGGAAAATCGGTAGGTCCCGATCTAACGAAGAAAGAATTTCATCGAGGGGCGACTGCAATTGCCGGCGGCATGTGGAATCACGGTTTCATGATGTGGAAAAAAATGAAGGACCTCGATATTGCTTCTCCAAAACTTGAAGGGAATGAAATGGCTGACGTCATTTCCTATCTCTACTTCCTGGAGTTTCAGCACCAAACGGGAAATCCCGCTCGCGGAAAAGAACTTGTCGAAGCAAAAGGTTGCACTAACTGTCATGCAATAGGCGGACGAGGTGGAACGGTCGGTCCGGCGTTGGCACAGTCGCAGCACTTCTCCAACTTTATCACCATTGCTGCGAGGATGTGGAACCACAACCTCGATATGCAGGAGCGGATGAAAGAGTCCAACATTCCGTTTCCGCGGTTCGCTGAGCATGAGATGATTGACTTGCTCGCGTATATTCGTTTTCAAAAATGATGGCAAAAGGAATGAAGTCAAAAGAAGGACACATGTTGGTTCAGCCTCGCATCACTCATCCGGTGGCAGCATTGTTGTTGATTCAGTTTGCCACCGGCTGTACAAACTCGTGGAAGGATTACCAGAGTGAATATCAGCAACTGCTTTCTCAGCGAGTCCCTGCTTCAGGACAGTCATCCACTTCGGAAGATGCAGTTGGAAAGGTTACCACTCTCCAGAACGACGACCTGGGAATCAGCGACAAGTGCTCGACTTGTCATCTCGGCATATCCAATTCCTCGATGCGGCGTGCAGATCAACCTTTTGCGAGCCATTCGGGAAAATACCTCGACCACCATCCGGCAAAACAATATGGCTGCACAATCTGTCACGGCGGAGATGGCAGTGCTCTGCGAGAAAATGAAGCGCACGCAGGCATGCTTCGCAACGACATCGTCGAGGTTGCATGCACGAAATGTCATTCGCAATCTGTTCTTTCCCGCGAAAAACTTGAAGGAGCACCCGCGCTTTCAAACGGTCTTCGATTGTTGAATGAGCTTGACTGCACCGGTTGCCATCGAATTGAAGGATTCTCGAAGCTGAGGCGAACAGCCCCAGTTCTTACAGGCATCGGCAGCAAAGTTAACCGGAAATGGTTGTTCCGGTGGCTAAAGAATCCGCATGCGTACATGTCAAATGCGACCATGCCGACGTACCACCTTGCCGATGACCATATCAATGCTCTCGCTGCTTACTTGATGACGTTCACTGACAGTACAACTGAGCAAATGAACGACCCTCCATCAGGGGACAGCGAGCAAGGAGGAAATCTTCTGCGGGAGGCGCGTTGCATTAGCTGTCATCCATTCAATGGAACGGGTGGACATTTGGCGCCAGACATCGGCAAGATTGGGAACAAGGTGAACAGCAAATGGCTCTTCCAGATGTTGCATCAACCACGACGTTTTCAACCGAACACAACGATGCCGCAATTCAATTTTACGGCGCAGGACTACAGTAATCTCGTTGCGCATCTGTTTGAAGAATTCACTGATTATGAAATCAAGGAAGAGGACGAGAAGGATGCCAAGCCAGCTATGGCTGATGCTGAAACAGTTGACCTGGGTCGAAGGATCTTCAAAGAGCTCCGTTGCGGGAACTGTCACCCGTACCAGAGCAACCAAGAGTGGCTGCAGCTTGGTCCTGTTCTTACGAACATCGGCGACAAGAAAACTGAGGATATTAATTTTGGCAACAGCGTCATTGAGCGGACTCTACCTGAATATCTCTTTGCGAAGATGAAACAGCCGCAACTGTTCGTTTCAAGAACCAATCTCTTGAAGATGCCCGATTATCATCTATCGCCCCAGGAGGCAAAGGATATCACCGTCGCACTCCTCAGTTTCAACGCAAAGAAAGTGAGAGCGAAAGGGTACACTGTCAGAACAAGAACACCACCGCCGTATGAGCCGACCGGAGAGTTTGGAGCGCTCCTCGAAAAATACCAATGCTACTCCTGCCACAGGATCAATGGTCGAGGGTACAATCTCGCGTATGATTTATCGCTGGAAGGAAGTCGAGTCCAACGAAAGTGGCTGTACGATTACCTGATGGTTTCATATTCCATCCGACCGATTCTGGTGGAGCGCATGCCGGTGTTTCGGTTTTCTCCCCATGAGGCGGATGTTCTCACTGAGGGGATTATGACACAGTTTGTTCGCGCCGACATTCCGAAGAACCTTGAGAAGGAATTCACGCCGCAGATGGTTGAGCTTGGGAAGAAACTCTTCGATGAAAAGGGATGCATGGCGTGTCACATTGTTGGAGAGAAGGGCGGTTATGTGGGACCCAGTTTCACTATCGGGGCAAAGGCGGGCGACAAATTACTGGCGGGCTGGGTGTACCTGTGGCTAAAGAATCCGCAAGCAATCGTCCCCGATGTCATCGAACCTAACTACAATCTCTCCGATGAAGAGGCAAAAGCACTGACGGGGTATGTCATGAGTTTTAAGTCAAACAAGTTGACAGTTGTGTCCGCAAAAGATACGGAGAAGAAATGAAACGAGTTCAGGTTCTACTTCGGCTCATTGCGACAATTCTTATTGCTTGTTGGTCGGGCTGTTCGAAGCCGGGCAACTCAATCGCTATCGCTGGTGATTCAACGCGAACGTTTCGTGAAATCGTTGAACACTCTCCGGGTCGCCTTGGGCTGAGCAAGACAGAACTCGCCGGGAAAATTGTCTTCACAAAATACTGTCAGGTATGTCACGGCGCCGAAGGAGATGGAAAAGGATTCAACGCGTTCAATCTGCAGAACTCGTTCGGAACGCAACCTGCAAATTTCACCGACAGCACAACCCTGGCTGCACTCTCGGAAGAAACAATAATCACTGCCATCTCGAAAGGAGGCAAAGCCGTTGGCAAGAGTCAGTACATGCCGCCGTGGGGCGGCACGCTGCGCACTGAAGAGGTCGAAAACGTGGCCGCCTACATCAAAACGCTTGCAAAGATGCTAGAGAAAACAGAGTCGTCGAAGTAGAAACATAAATCAGTTTCCCAACTTCAACAAACAAGGGCGGTAAAAAAGGCGGGAGGATGCCATGAACGAGTCAAAGAGAGTCATCATACAGGTTGCGGCGTTCGCGTGTTTCGTTCTTGGACTTATGTTGTTCTTGTTCGAAACGCGCTCAACAGGTGAAGCGTTGGAGACACTCAAACTGACTATCTCTTGGAGCGTAGTTTCAATCTCAGGAGCTGCGCTTTCCGTTGTCGCAATAACTGTGCTGGTGGTTCTCCACTTTGGAGATATTAAGAGATTGCTGAAACACAGGTAAGTGGATGTCCGCTGAAATCAAGCTCGTCAACCTTAAATGGCTCGATACCAACTTTCCATGCATGGCAGCCTGCCCTGTCCACACGGAGGCAGGCCGCTACGTCTCGCTTATCGCTGATGGCCAGTATCGTGAAGCGTACCACGTAGCACGCCGGCCCAATCCATTTGCTTCAATCTGCGGACGCATTTGTGCCGCCCCGTGCGAGATTGCCTGTCGGCGCACTTTGCTCGACGAGTCTCTCAGCATCCGTGCATTAAAGCGGTTTGTCTGCGAACGTTTTGGTGTTGAGAGCATGCTTGATCTCGAGAAGCTGAAGGAGGTATTCGGCAAAAC
This sequence comes from Ignavibacteriota bacterium, assembly GCA_016209805.1. GTDB lineage: Bacteria > Bacteroidota > Ignavibacteria > UBA10030 > UBA6906 > JACQVJ01. The sequence goes on along the minus strand of JACQVJ010000246.1, from coordinate 323 downwards.
TATCCACCCCAACGGTATCAAGGTGGCGGTGATCGGCGCGGGCCCGGCAGGCATGTCATGCGCTCACGACCTCGCACTCCTCGGCTACGATGTGACAGTTTTCGAGGCGCAGCCGGTAGCCGGCGGAATGTTGCGCCTTGGAGTTCCCGAGTATCGTCTTCCTCGAGAGCTGATTCGTCTGGAAATCAACGCCACTCTGAGTCTCGGTGTGGAGTTGCGTCTCAATTCTGCAATTGGCCGCGATTTCACGCTCGCAGATCTAAGACAACAAAGCTATCAATCTGTTTTCATCGCCATCGGTGCACACAAGAGTCGTGACCTTC
>JACQVJ010000245.1 GCA_016209805.1 Ignavibacteriota bacterium | reverse complement strand
GCTCAAGCATGTACTCGCCGACGAGCCCCGCATGCCATGAAGTACCACACGCAGTAATGATAATCCTCCGTGCGTTCAGGAGTTTGTCCATCGAATCCCGCAATCCGCCGAGCACGACATCCCCCTCTTCCACCAGGAGCCGGCCACGCATCGCATTTCGAATTGTTTCCGGCTGTTCGTGAATTTCCTTCATCATGAAGTGATCGAACCCACCCCGCTCTATCTGCGAAAGCTCAAACGTAATCTCCTCAACGGCCTTTTCGATCTCAACGTCGTCGATCGTCATGGTGCGGAACCCATTCCTCGTCACCTCTGCGATTTCACCATCCTCAAGGTAGACGACCTGCCGTGTATGATCCACGATTGCCGATGCGTCAGATGCAACAAAGTTCTATCCGTCCCCAACACCGATGATGAGGGGGCTCCCCTTTCTTGCAACAATGATTTTATCGGGTTCCCGGCTGGAGATGACAACCAAACCGTACGTCCCTTCCACCTCCACGAGCGCCAGACGAACAGCCTTCGTGATATCGTTTGTTGTTTTGTAAATCTCTTCTATGAGGTGAGCAAGAACCTCTGTATCCGTTGCACTTTCAAAGGTATGCCCTTCTCGAAGAAGCTTCGTCTTGATCGCAAGGTAGTTTTCAATAATGCCATTGTGGATGATGGCAATTTCCTTCTTCGAATCCCAGTGAGGGTGCGCATTAACATCGTTTGGTTCGCCGTGCGTGGCCCATCGCGTATGACCCATGCCGAGCTGTGCAGAAAGGTTCCCATTCGCAGAGCTGATTCGGTCAACCAGATCAACCACCTTACCCGCACGCTTCTCGATAAAGAGAGTGTTGTCCTTCACAATGGCGATACCCGCAGAGTCATACCCGCGGTACTCCAGTCGCTTCAAGCCTTCAAGGATTATCGGTACGCAGTTCTTGGGGCCAATGTAGCCCACTATCCCGCACATAGTTCCTCGTTTGATGAATGGTCAGTTTCAAGGTAAACAGAACCGAGCACAAAATCAATGAAACGAGCGGGATGTGTTATGAAAAGAATCGCCGGAGTTGTGCAATCAAGAACATCGAAGCCCACGAAAGACGGCGGCGCGCAGAAAGAGATCCTTGCAACGATTGTAAAGCCGAGACAGTTGAATCAATGTGTGTGTGGTTGAACCCCATCGATCACACAAACCCAATCACTCCCACCATTCGACCCGACCTTTCCCCGTCCCGTCTGTATGAGTGGAACAGATCGGCATCTGAAATCGTGCAATATGGACTGACCTCGATCTGGTTTCCAGAGATTCCTGCACCCAAGAAGTAATTAACGTTGGCAGCTTTGAGATCGACAAAGATATTATTGTTGTCCCTCCGCACGACGCGATCATCGAAATACGAGGCAACATCTTCACCGACAGTGTAGCAACAAGCCGCCGCACAGGGTCCTATATACGCAAGGATATCCCCCACATTGGAACCGAACTCGCCGACCATCCTTCCCACAACTCTCTTCACTATCTCTGCACTCGTTCCCCGCCAGCCTGCGTGAATCGCCGCAACAAGCTTCCGTTGCCGATCAAAAAGAAAAACAGGAACACAGTCCGCAACCGATACGCAGAGGAAAACTCCGGAACGATCTGTAATGAGGCCATCACAGTCAGGATACTCGCCCGGCTCATGAACACGGCGGACGATATTGCTGTGGATTTGTCCTGGTATCGCCAGACGATCAAGCTCAATGGCAAGCTCTCCGAAAAATGCTTCCCGATTCTTTTTCACATTGGCTGGGTTGTCACCAACATTGTAGGAAAGATTCATCCCATAAGCGTGAGCACTATCTCCATCTTGTCGCGTGCTGAGACCGAATCGGAGTTCAGGGAATGCATTGAAGAACGCGGAATAAATGATTCTCATGCTCGTTCACTCGGCTTGCTTTGTGATGGAAGGAAGACCACCACCGTAGTCCCTTCGTTCTGAGCGCTTTCTATCATTACTTCCCCACCCAAATCCTCGACCGTTTTCTTCACAATTGCGAGCCCCAAGCCCATCCCGTCTGTTTTTGTCGAGAAGTTCGGTTCGAAGAGTCTTCCTTTAATCTCCTCGGGAATTCCCGGACCGTGGTCACGAATCGTGACCTGAACGCCATCCGCCTTCCTCATGGTCCCGATCCTCATCTCTCCCCTGTTTTCCATCGCCTGGATCCCGTTGCGGATGATGTTGATGAATGCCCTGCGAAGCTCTTCACGATCTGCAAGAATCGTCGGAATGTTCGCCTCGAAGGTTGTCGCAAAATGGATTTGGGAATTCTGTTCAAAGAGATTGATGGATTCTGTAAGTATTGCATTCACGTTACAGGGTTCAAGTTGGGACTTTGGCATTCGGGCAAAATGTGAAAACTCGGAAGCAATTCGGCCAAGTGCCTCAATCTGTTCGATTATTGTTCGGCTCACCTCATCGAAAACCTGATCGAAGTCCGGCACGTTATCCTTGTAGGTCTGCCGGAGGTGTTGC
>JACQVJ010000244.1 GCA_016209805.1 Ignavibacteriota bacterium | reverse complement strand
GGTATATGATTCGTCCCTCTATGTAGAACTGACAACGACGACACATAATCTACGAACGATTACCGATTCGCTGAAAGGTGGAAGGGGTTCGCTCGGCCGGCTGCTGACCGACGATTCATTGTACGCTTCGGTTCTTTCACTTTCGCAACGCTTCGATGTGGTCGCGGCAAAGATGAATACCGACAGTACATCCGTCGGTGCCGCTTTGAATGATGGCAGGTTGTATCATCAGTTGTCTGGACTGATTCAGAAACTTGATTCGCTTGTGGCTGATGTTAGAACAAATCCGGGAAAATACGTTCGTGTTTCACTCTTTTGAGAATTGAACTGCAGATGCAGAAAGGGTTTTGAAATGGGATTACGATTTGCAGGCGTTCGCCGGAAAACAGAGTTCTCTCCCAATCATGTTGGCAACGACTTAGAGATCATCACGTTGACGGGTGATGTATTGCAGCACGAAGGTAACGCGGTGGAATGGTTCACGGAAGGACAAACAACCCCTGACTGTTCACGCTATGATCTCGTCTTTTCTATGGCCCAGGGCCCGGAAGGGAACCGGAGTCTGATGATGTCCATCCTCCATGGAGGATACATCATCAATTCACCGGAAAGCGTCATGAACTGTTACCGCGTGAGCCTCGTCAGGCAACTGTTGATGAACGATATCCCATTCCCAAAGAGTGAAGTTGTTGCCACGGGATCCGAAGAGGATATCACGTCAATATCGTTTGCTTCTCACAAGCGCTGGGTAAAACGGGGGGACGTCCATGCAGTACACAAAGAAGACGTCGCCCTGGTCTATTCCGAGCAAGAGAAGCTCAACGTGTTGAGAGAATTCAGCCGGCGCGGGATTCAATACGCTATCGTGCAGGAACATCTTGATGGTGACACAGTCAAGTTCTATGCGGTACGTGAGTCGGAATTCTTTCATTGGTACTACCTCAACGGCCTGCTGCACACGCCGTTTAGCGAGCAACGTTTGATTGAACTTGCGCATGCCTCGGCAGAAGTACTCGGGCTGTACGTCTATGGCGGCGACGCCATCGTCGGGTCCGATGGCTCGATCACGATTATCGATATTAACGACTGGCCCAGTTTTGCTCCTGTCCGTAACGAGGCAAGCCGACACATTGCACAACTTCTCATTCGAAAGGCAGAGGAACATGTTCACCAGTTACAATACTAAGTACGCATCTATCGTGACGTCGATTCCGGGTCCGAGGTCGGTTCACTTCTTCGAGTACGATCAGAAACACATCTCGCCTGGGATACAAACCATTGCAACCCTTTCCGAACTGACCATTGAAAAAGGGGAAGGCTGCATTTTGCAAGATGTTGATGGCAACCGGTACATCGATTTTTTTGCCGCCGTCGGTGTTGCCAGTCTCGGGTATGCCCATCCCCAGTATGTGAAGATGATGCAGGAGCAGGTTGCGAAGGTTCACGTGGGAAGTTTTACTTCTCCCTGCCGTGCAGAGCTGTCGCATTTGCTCTCAACAATCGCCGTGGGAGATCTGCGGCGCACCCAGTATTATAGTAGCGGTGCGGAAGCGGTGGAGGCAGCGCTCCGGCTTGCGAAATCATATACCGGGAAAACGGAGTTCATCGGGTTCTGGGAAGGGTTTCATGGCAAGACGATGGGCGTGCTCGGACTCCTCGGTGACGATTTCAAGCACCATCTTGGTCCGCTGCCGGACGGAACATACAACACACCCTATGCAAACTGCCGTCATTGCCCATTCCATCTGTCGTTTCCCAATTGTGACTTCGACTGTGTCAATTTCCTTAGGAAGAAAATCAAATATGAGACATTGAACAATGTTGCAGCAATAGTGGTGGAGCCGATCCAGGGAACTGCGGGAAACGTTGTTCCGCCACCGGGTTTTCTCAGGCAGCTCCGCATGGTTGCAGATGACATCGGCGCATTGCTGATCGTCGATGAAATGATTACCGGCTTCGGTCGGACGGGAAAAATGTTCGGGTGCCAGCATGACGACGTTGTCCCCGATATCATCACGATCGGGAAAGGATTTGGCGGCGGCTTTCCGATGACCGGGCTTATGTCGAGAGATGAAGTGATCTTCTCAAAACCATTTGCCAATCCCAGCGGAAGTTCCTCAAGCTATGGAGGCAATCCCCTTGCATCGGCAGCGGCGTATATCACCGTCAAGACGATCATCGATGACGGACTGGTGGAGAACTCCGCACGAGTTGGCGAGCATATGCTTGCGCGACTGAAGACGTTCAAAGACAAGTTTCCATTTGTGGGAGATGTGCGTGGCAAGGGTTTGCTGATTGGGATGGAATTGGTGAAGAACCCGAACACGAAGGAGAAACTGGACAAGCAGTACACCAGAATGATCTTCCAAGAGTGCCTCAACCGCGGCTTGATCGTGATGGGCTACAACCCGGACATAAGAATCAATCCTCCGCTCATCATTACGGAAGAGATCGCCGACGAAGGCATTGATATTATGGAGGAGGCTTTTGCGTATGTGGCAGATCGAATCAACCTATAAAGCGCGGGACGTCGAAGAGGTCATTGACCGATACTTCTACCGCCGTGTCGGATATGTGCTGGCAGGCGCGTCGAAGGCAATTGGACTCACGCCGAACGGCATTACCATCATCAGCATTCTCGTCGGCGTGAGTGCAGGTCACTTGTTCTACTATGACGACCTGCTGACCAACATCATCGGGATGCTTGTGCTGGTAACTGCTGAAGCAATGGACAGCGCCGACGGGCAATTGGCGCGCATGACGAACGCACGTTCGCGGTTGGGACGCATCCTCGATGGCATCGCCGGCAATTTGATCTTTCTGAGCATCTACCTCCATCTCTGTTTGCGGATCATCGCTTCAGGTGAGTCGGCGTGGATATTTCTTGTGGCAGTGGCATCGGGAATCAGCCATTCGTTTCAGTGTGCGACGGCCGACTATTACCGGAATGCCTTCCTCTACTTCGTGTATGGCGAAGAACGGAGCGAGCTGGATAAGGCGTCGCTCATTGAAATGTCGTACCGCCTGCTGACGTGGAAGAATGACTTCATCAAGAAATTCTTCCTCCGTGTCTATCTCAATTACACATACCAGCAAGAGGTGCTTGCAAGGAACTTCCAGCAGTTGTACGCAACGACGAGGAAGCAGTTTGATGTGAGCGTGCCGGATTGGCTGAGACAAGAATATGCATCCAATAATAAGCCACTCTTGAAGTATTACAACTTCATCACCACCAACACGCGGATGATCGCTCTCTTCTGCGCGCTGCTGATTGGCAACGTGTATCTCTATTTTGCGTTCGAGTTGATCGTGCTCAATGCTGTTCTGATCGGCCTGGCCATCAAGCAGGAGAATCTGAATCGTCAGATGTTGGAGAGTGTTCGTCACCTTCCCGTGGAGGCATAGTAATGCTTCGAGGAGCTATTATTGGTGTTGGCAAGATTGCACAGACCGTTCATCTGCCGGCGTTCAACGACGAACGGATTCGTGACCGGGCGGAGATTGTTGCTGCGGTGGACACAAATCCGGAAAGCAGGCGGATCGCTGCACACCAGTTTCCGCATTTGCACTTCTATGCAAGTACCGAAGAGATGTTGAAGCAGGAGGACATTGATTTCATCGACATCTGCACAACGCCGCCCTCGCATGGTGAGCTGATAGAAGCTGCCGCTCAAACCAAGTTGCACATCCTCTGCGAAAAGCCTTTTGCTGCATCGGTCCAAGAAGCCGCGCATATTGCCGGAGTGCTGCGTGGGATGCACAACACGCTGGTCTTCATGCCGTGCCACCAGTATCGCTATTCGGTTCTCTGGCAGCACTTCCTATCGTTTCTGCACGAACTTGCCGGCTCCGGCTGCTTTGTGCAATTCGATGTGTTCCGTACGGAAGCCGATCCGGGCTTGTCTCCCGATGGAAGCGTGTGGCGTCTTGATCCCACTGTTGGCGGAGGCGGCATACTGGCAGACACCGGGGTGCATTATCTCTACCTAACTCTTTGGATGATGGGGATGCCGCTGAAAGTTACCGCGCGAACTCATAGCCTCGCCTTCAAGGGTTACAACGTGGAAGATACGGCGACTGTGGTGTTCGAGTTTGAGAAAAGTCTCGTTGAGATCAACCTGACGTGGGCGGCTGACCGCCGGGCGAACAGCGCGCGCATTGTGAACAAGGATGGCAGTCTTGTGTACGACGGCGAATCGCTTGTCAAGTGTGAGGGAAACAAGAAAGAAATCCTGGTTGTGCCGAACGCGTCGGATAAGTCGCATTACGT
>JACQVJ010000240.1 GCA_016209805.1 Ignavibacteriota bacterium | reverse complement strand
CCATAAGGGGCACCGGCGGGCTGTTTGGCTCTCGGGATTCTATCGATACCCTTACGGTAATCGACGGTACGGTGCGCATGACAAACAGAATATCGTCGCAATCGACGGACGTACGGGGGGGCTTCACATGCATCTCAACACCCGATGGAAAACTCCAAACCCGGCCTTCGACCCCACAGGAGCGGAGCGAAGCAGAGAGCAGTTCGCGGATAAGTGATCAGGATAACCAGCTTGAATTCGAACTGCGCGACAATAAGGGGAACACAAAACAATTACGTATTGACTTCAAATAAGTGGACGCGCTAACACGAGGGCCCTGTGGATGTATTCTCTACGGGGCCTTATTGTACCTGTACACAACCTCTCCCCGCGGATGATGCGAATCTTTACGCGCGCAGCTGCGGTTTCTCTATCGCTGTGCGCCATGTATGTGTCGTTGTTCTTCTCAGATCCTGCACCGCTGTTTGCACAGGTGTCCACCAGAATTTCATCTGTGGTTCCGAACGAAGCGGTGAGCAGGACTCCTCTCACTATCAAGGCGACTCTGGTGCAAGGAGAAGCCGCTGAGCGCGTGCACCTTGTGTACAGGTCGTTCGGTCAAAGCGACTGGACACGTCTTGAAATGGATGTTGCGGGCAACGTTGCCGCTGTTGTTCTCCCTGCACGTGAGGTTCTTCAACCTTTCCTCGAATACTACATCGTCCTTACTCTGAGATCCGGGGTGATGGAATCATACCCGTTGAGCGAATCACCCGACCCGTTCGCCGTACCCCCGGGACGGACAATGCACATAACGGTACGGGAAGAGGAAGAGGCACAGATTGTCTTCCTTAGCCCGGAGCCGAATGCAATCACACGCGCGGAAGACGCTTTGATTTCTGTGTCGCTTCTCCGGGCGGACTCACTGGTTGTCCGGCGCGCATCGCAGTTGTATGTCGATGGGATCAATGTGACGGGACGAACAGTATTCAGCGACGACATCCTTGTCTTTTCGCCAGACGTTCACAAGTTTCCTCTCCCCCCGGGAAGGCACAAGGTCACCGTACTCCTGTTCAATCGACTTGGGCTGCTTCATCGAACAGCAAACTTGTACTTCACAGTCACAGGGGAGGCTCAACAGAATCTTCAGAGGCCTGCAGAGTTCAAATACAACGTGTCTGTCAATGCTGAATCGCGGCGTGAGAAGATCAGGAACGCGAAAACGTGGTACAACCGCGGAACATTTCAGTTCGGCGGCAGGACGGGAGATTGGCAGCTTAAGTCGAACGTGTACATCACATCAGATGAAAAACCCGACCGTCAGCCACAGAACCGCTACTTCATCGGGATAGAGTCTCCGTTTGTGAGAATAGGTTACGGCGACAGTTACCCGACATTTCCCAACCTCATCCTCAACGGAAAGCGTGTGCGAGGATTAAACTCGTCCGTCACAGTTTCGTCGTTTAACATCGACCTCGTGCTGGGAAGAACCGTTCGCGCTGTCGATGGGAGTCTTCTGAAGATAATCCCGCTTGCCAGTCTTGCCACGGAACAGCAACGTGATCCTAATGCGGCATATGCGCCGGTCGATGCCAACACGTGGGGAAAGTTCGCATACGGAACGTACGAGCGAAGACTTTTTGCCGTCAGACCGAGTTTTGGCTCTCCTGAACGACTGCAAGTCGGGTTCACCTGGCTGAAATCAAAAGACGATGTCGCTTCAATCCGCCACGGCATTCGCCCGCAGGAGAATCTTGTCATCGGTGTCGATTTCATTTCGCGGCTGGATGAGAACCGGATTGAGCTCTCTGGGCAGGGAGCGTTTAGCGCTTTCAACGCTGATATTTCGAGCGGCACTTTTACTGACGCCTACATAGATTCCGTGTACAAGCAGGATGCAGGCAAGGTGAAACAGGTTCGGGACCTTCTGGACAACCTTATCACGGTCAACGACAACCTTCGCCCCCTTTCGTTTAAGAATCTCTCAACGTTCGCTTATGAGGCGGCCCTCGGCCTGAATTACTTTGACAATTCCCTCAAGTTTACGTATTTATTTCGTGGCAGTGATTATAACTCATTCGGCCAGACTTTTATCAGAAAGGACATTCGCGGGTTTAACATCGTTGACAGGATCAGACTGTTTCAGAGTCAAATATTTGTAACACTTGGTTATGAGGCTCTGAAGGACAACACCGGAAAGACAAAAGTCGCCACGACCACTTTCACAAATTTGAATGTTGCCGTGAGCTATTATTCAAGGACCAACCTTCCCCACGTGACTGTCGGTTATTCACGCTTCTCCAACTACAACAGACTCTTGAGTGCGAGTGCAATTGACGATCAGACCAACAGGGTATATTTGCAATCATCATACTCGTATGACCTCCTCGCCAAGCATACAACATCACTCAGTGTCTCGACCTCCATCAGGAATGACTACACCGCTACAAACATGAATGTGAGAAACGTGGCATTAACGGTGGGAAACACGACACGGTATATCATACCCTTCCAGACCACCATCGAATACTCACTCAATCTGAATAAACTTCCTTCAGCTATTGCACCGGGTACGACGCAAAAGCTGAATTACTCCATTGTTACACTAAATGGAAGGTACAGTTTTTCACGGGACGTCGTTTCCATTTTCGCAACCGTCAGTCCCACCTTCGGAGACTTTGCTCGTACTGTGCTCGATGCCGGTACGCAGTGGCAGGTACTGCCGTCGATGAGTGTCTCGCTGCAATACAGCTACTTTCACAACCGGGGCAACCCGCACGACGATTTCTGGAGTCTCAGATACCGCTACGAATTGTAGCCGGAGCTCTGCAATGGCTGGTCTCACGCTCACACAGACAATCAAGGGTTTTTCGACCAAACTTGGCCTCGCTGCTTCTGTTGTTCTCCTCACTCTTATTGTCACGCAAGATGAGATCCTCAAGCTCGGGATTCTCCAGCGACTTGAGCTTGGAACGATAGACTACCGCTTCGAAGCTCGCGGTCCACATCCTACCATCTCGGAATCCAGTGATGTCATAATAATTGAAGTCTCCGACGAATCGTTCAAGTCGCTCCCCGACAAGTGGCCGTGGCCTCGCTCCTACTACGCCCACCTCATCAGAAACCTTCAATCCGCCGGTGCTCGAGTCGTTGGGATCGATATCATATTGAGTGGTAATGATGTCTACGACCCTGCAAATGACGAGGCTCTGCGCGCCGCAATCCGAGAAACAGGAATCGTGGTCCTTGCCGGGAAAATTGTTCCCACAAACGATCAGTTCACGATATCTTCGGCAAATGATAACTATTGGAATATCTTCTTCCCTGTTGACAGCAGTCTTGGTGTTGTGAACGTTCGCGCCGATGTCGACAATGTCCTGCGCCGCTATCAGCCATATGCAGAGGCCGCACGATACCAACCGAATGCAACCTCCGACTGGGTAAAGGTTCCCATGCTCGGGTTTGCAGTGCTCAACAAGGTTTTCGGCTTGTCACCGCTGACGGTCGTGCAAAACAAGAATGGATGGTTCGAATACAACGGCAGCCGAATACCGAAATACGACCCAATGTCGATGCTCGTGAACTACTATGGCCCAAGCGGGACATTCCGCCGCATAAAGTTCGCCGACGTTATCGACGACGAAACTCTCACGACGCGCGAGGAAGCAGAAACAGGCGAACAGGTTAATACCTTCAGCGATCCTGATTTTGGCTACAAGTACGATGGTACATTTCACGAGAAGATCGTCCTTGTCGGCTCAACGATGCCGGAGGACAAGGATCTGTTCCCGGTGACAATGGCCAGAGGTGACCAGAGCGGCGATAATCTGATGTACGGTGTTGAGATTCACGCCAATATCATTGAGAACGTCCTCCGTAACGAGTTCATCGAAAAGCAGTCGAGGCTCTCGGAGATTCTACTCATTACGCTTCTGGCCTTTCTCACTTTCTTCGTCACCTCAGCAATGAAGGAAACCAAATCGAAACATCACTTTCTCGTAGAGTTATATGGATTCATTTTTGCTGCCGGGGAGACTGTGCTCATCGGCGGAGCAGCCATTCTTCTTTTCAATAAATATCAATACCTTCTGACCGTGATTAGTCCTACCGTGGCAGTCGTAGGGGGGTACTTTGCCAGCACGGCCTACCACTACGTGATTGAGCGCAAGCAACGGACTCTTATCAAGGCAATGTTCAGTACATACGTGAACCCATCAGTTGTTGAAGAGCTGATCCTTCACCCCGAGAAACTTAAGCTCGGAGGTGAACGAAAGGAACTCACCGTCCTCTTCAGCGACATCGAGGGTTTCACAACCATTTCGGAAGGTATGTCACCGGAAAAACTTGTTGGGATATTGAATGAATACCTGAACACGATGACGGAGACTATTTTCAGAAATAGGGGAACTCTCGACAAATACGAAGGCGATGCATTGATGGCGTTCTGGGGTGCACCCATCCCTAATGAAGATCACGCGATGCTGGCGTGCATCAGTGCGCTCGAAATGCAAGAGGCTCTCGTCGTTCTGCGAAGGGAGTGGAGGGCTCAGGGAAAACCGATAATCAACGTCCGCATCGGTATCAATACCGGGGATATGGTTGTGGGGAATATGGGGGGAACCGGTAAATTCGATTACACGGTTATCGGCGACAGCGTTAATCTCGCCTCGCGACTTGAAGGGGCGAACAGACAGTACAGGACCGGTATCCTCGTTAGTCAGCGAACATATGATTTGGTGAAAGATAGGATACTGGGCCGCGAGCTTGACCTCATCACTGTGAAGGGGAGATCGGAGCCTGTTACCACCTTTGAGTTGATTCAGAGGCTCAATGGACCTGTTGATCCCAAGCTGGAGAAATTCCTTGAGTGCTATGCAGAGGGTGTTCGCTTCTTCCGGCAGAGATGCTGGAGCGATGCAAAGACAAAGTTTGACGAGGCGTTCGCACTCCGCCCGGGAGATTACCCCACCAACCTCTACATTCAGCGTTCGTCACTCTTCGTGATGAGCCCTCCGCCGCGCGACTGGAATGGCGTCTTCGAAATGACGATGAAGTAGTTACCATTTCAGTTGTTCCAGGAAAGTTTGCTGGGTTGAATATACCTTGTCCGTCGTGGCACGCCTCCTCTCGCCGACAACAAGCGCCGTCAACTCGTACACTTTCTCATCCGCGTCAACCAGCACCACACGCACACTGTCCGATGTGGCGAGATTTGCCAGCTCGTAGGAACAGAACTCTCTTCCATTGACGGAGAAAGTCTGCGGTGGGCGAAGAAGAACCCTGGTTTTCTCACCCGCCTCGAGTCCCATCGTGAGGCGTGCGAGCCCAACAAGTCCCTGGCGGCTGACTTGCTTCCGGGCGTCAGGATCCATATTTACCTCGCTCACGCTAATTGTTGCAGCATAATCACTCCTCACAAGCCAGATGGTGCCCCCTGAGTTGCGTTCCTCCACATGAGTTGCATCGAACCAGCCAAGAGGGACGCGGTAGTGCAACACGCTATCACGAGAGGTGTGGTAATCGGGGTGAAGAGGAACGTCGGTCCTATATCGAGAGGTTGCGCAACCGGAGAAGTATGCCGCGACTATTACAAACCCCGTGTATACGAACGCGGCAACATCTCTATGACTCATTAATATCCACTGACCCGCTTGAACTGATCCGCCTCCAGAGTAAACATCAGCGATATGCGGTGCGTGTCATCTAACCGGTCAGCCGCTGTGAAGTGGGCGAACGAGTAATCGATGTTCAGCTTTGGCAACTGAATTCCGGCACCGAAAGAGACCTGCTTCACGTCATTGTAGCCGACCCGGAGCGCAACGATATTCTTGAACTGGAACTCCATGCCGGTGTGAAGGTCGAGACTGACGGGTCCGATATGCGCCATGGAGGCATACTTGCGTCCTTCGAACCGTATATCAAAATCAACCGCCGGAGCAAAGCGACCACCAAACGCCTCTATGAAATAGGCCGATCCAACTTTCATCGTCGGTGAGATCAACTCGTTCGTACCTGTATTCCATGCGAGGAACGTGGTTGTGATATCCTGAAGATTGGCGCCAAGTACGAGATTATCAAACGGTGTGTACCATGCTCCTATATCGATGCCGAGTCCAGTTGCCGAGTTATCGCCCAAATCTCGCCGGATGATTTTCAGATTCGCGCCGTACGAAAAGTCTTCTGATTGCTTCTTCGAATAGGTAACATAGAAAGCCCAGTCGGCAGCATTGAAGTACGTGACCCGATTGGGATCGACGCGACTGAACTGATTAGGATCATAGGTGAGGTTACCGTTAATATCCACGCCCGCGTTGCGTGTGTCGGGAATATCGTCGACGCCAAGTCGGATAACGCTGAAGCCCCAGCTGGTATTTGTCCCAACGGGGAGGGCCACTGCACCGTAGTCGTAATTGACGAGGCTGCCATACCGTTCGTCGTGCATCAACGTGATCTGGGGATAGATGATATGAGAAAGACCCGCGGGGTTCCAGTATCCGGCGGTTACGTCGTTGGCCAGCGCAACGAATGCACCCCCCATACCCAACGCGCGGCCACCGACACCAAGCGAGATGAACTCACCTGCATACTTCCCGACACCCGTCCCTGCAATTGCTGACGTTGCTATCAGCACCGCTCCGATCAACACACGCATTCTCATCGATCACCTCTTTGGAAAAAAATCACGTAAGACGTCACTGGCTGGCTGCATAATCAGAAAATGGGGAACAAAAGTCAAGAAAGCTCTGTGAATCCTTGACCCAAAGCACACAATCAAATCGGCTCCGCCCCGAGTTGCTCCCGCAAAGCCTTAACCACAGGATGTTCTTCAATCGATTTGCTTCCTTGCGACGAAGGTTCTCCCTTCGAGTGTAAACTTGATGGTCCCTTTTGAGGATTTACGACAACTTCTACTCGTGCACGAACATTGAATAATTTCTGGATGACTTCAGAAAGGAATTCCTTGTTTCGCCTGAGGGCGGAAGCCTGAAAGTCATTTGAACACTCAATGTGCACACTTTCCCCACTCACGCCGCGCAATGCCGCGGTCTCAAGCACAGAGCCCAGCGAGATACGCTGCCTCCGTATCTCACCAACGAGTTCAGGCCAGCGGGTAGATATCTCCATCTCAGATACTGCGCGCGGATGAGGCCCCCCCTCTCCAGCCATGGATGCGAGCCCGGAAACTGAACCTCCTCCGATTTTCACATAGGTTGTGGAACCGGAATCTGCCACACTCTTCTGTTTCAATGGGGGCGCGGAGGCTGAGACAGTCCGGTCGGCTTTATCGAGTTTTTTTTTCAGGTCATCGATACGCTGGAGAAGTTCCCCCACTTCGGGTGCACCGTGCATACCGATCATGTGCACAATGTCTGTCTCCAGCTTGAAACGCGGCTGCGCGCTCCAACGGATTGCCGATTCAGTGTTTCCAACCATCCGCAGAAGACGAAGAACCTCGGCTGTCGAAAACGAACGTGCCAGCTCGCTGTAACGTTTTCTGTAGAGATCCGATTCCTCAATAAAGTCGGTCGATCCCGTGGTCACCGCGGTAAGGAGGTTGCGAAGATGCTCCGTCAGTCCGGCAAGAAACTCCTTAATATCGTATCCCCGGCTCATGATCTCTTGTACAAGGGCGAGTCCCCCTTTGGGATCCTTTGCCTTGATCAAGTCGGTTACTTTGAAGAACAACTCCTGATCGACGACATTGAGCGCCTGCACGATATCGTGTTGAGTAATCTTCTTGCCACAGAGGGAGACAATCTGATCGAAGATGCTCTGCGAGTCGCGTAGTGAGCCGTCTCCTTTCTTGGCAACAAGGAGCAGCGCATCGTCATCGATCTCTATTCCTTCCTTCCGGGCGATACCGGTCAGGTTGGCAATGATTTCGTCAATCGCGATGCGGCGAAAGTCAAACCGCTGGCAGCGTGAGAGAATGGTTGCCGGTATTTTGTGAATTTCCGTAGTAGCAAAAATGAAGAGGACATGTGATGGAGGCTCTTCGAGGGTTTTCAGGAGAGCGTTAAACGCTTCCTTGGTAAGCATGTGCACTTCATCGATGATATACACTTTGTAGCGCGACTTGGCGGGAGCGTAGCGAACGGATTCCCGCAGGTTCCGAATCTCTTCCACACCGCGGTTGGAGGCTCCGTCGATCTCCAGCACGTCAAAGCTGCGACCTTCGGTTATCTCTCTGCAGTTTTCGCACTCGTTATCAGGTTCCGCGTCCTTCGGCTTGAGACAGTTAACGGCTTTGGCAAGCAGTCGAGCCGTCGTCGTCTTGCCAACTCCGCGAGGCCCGCTGAACAGATATGCATGCGCCAGTCGTTTCGTGGCAATTGCGTTGCGAAGCGTGACCGTGACATGGTTCTGTGCCGCCACGTCATCGAACTTCATCGGACGCCATTTTCGGGCTGTTACAATGTACTCGCTCATCGTTGTTCAGGTTGAAGGTGTCGGTCGAAGAACTCTGCTATCCTCCTGTACTCATCATACCAGCTTTCGGGCTGAGTGAACGCGTGCGCTTCCGACGGATACATCATCATCTCAAACCTCTTCCCACCCTTCTGCAGTTTCTCCACAAGTTGCACAGCATCCTGGAAAAACACGTTGTCGTCAACCATGCCGTGGAGGATCAGCAGCGGCTTGGTCAGACTGTCGGCAAAAGTCAACGGCGAGCTTCGTCTGTACGCTTCAGGATTCTCCTCGGGAGTCCCAAGCCGTGCGCCCGTATACCATGGGTTGTGCCGGTAGTAATTCTCCCAGCTTGTCACGGCACGAAGGACAGCAGCACATGCATACGTTTCCGGCGACGTGAAGAGTCCCATCAACGGAAGGAACCCTCCGTAACTTCCTCCATACAGACCGAGGCGTGTGCTGTCAATATATCCTAAACGCTTTAGATATTCAACACCATCCAGTTCATCCTGCAAATCGAGTCCGCCTAGATGCATGAACACATCGGTGCGATACTTCCGGCCGTAACCGGCGCTGCCTCGATAATCGACCTCAAATACAACATAGCCTTTATTGACGAGGTATGTGTGGAACATATACTCCCGATAGTAATAGCTCCACCCGCGATAGATGTTTTGCAAATAACCCGCTCCATGCACGAACACAACGCAGGGATAACGTCGAGTGGTGTCGATCGCCTCCGGCTTGTAAATCGCCGCCGGGATTGTGGTGGCATCTTGAGAATTGAAGTGCACGATCTCTGGGAT
>JACQVJ010000026.1 GCA_016209805.1 Ignavibacteriota bacterium | reverse complement strand
TCCTTACAGAATCCATTCACGATCATGTTCACCGCATCCTCCGTCGAAAGCCCGCGCTGCTTACAGTAGAAAATCTGGTCCTCGCCGATCTTCGACGTTGATGCTTCGTGCTCGATGCGCGCCGAGGTATTCTTCACCTCAAGATAGGGAAACGTGTGAGCGCCACACTGCTCACCGATCAGCAGCGAATCACACTGCGAGTAGTTCCTTGCACACGTGGCCGCCTTCGCGATCTTTACCAATCCTCTGTAGGAGTTCTGACCGTGACCGGCGGAGATTCCCTTCGAGACGATCGTGCTCCTTGTGTTCTTCCCAAGATGAATCATCTTTGTCCCCGTGTCGGCCTGCTGACGGTTGTTCGTCACCGCAACGGAATAGAATTCACCGACGGAGTTGTCCCCCTGAAGAATACAGCCCGGATATTTCCATGTGATGGCCGAGCCCGTTTCAACCTGCGTCCAGGTAATTTTTGAATTCTTGCCAAGGCATTTGCCACGCTTGGTGACAAAGTTGTAAATTCCGCCCTTCCCCTCCTTGTCGCCGGGATACCAATTCTGGATGGTGGAGTATTTGATCGTCGCATCATCGAGCGCGATCAGCTCAACCACAGCCGCATGCAGCTGGTTCTCATCGCGCATCGGTGCGGTGCAACCTTCAAGGTAGCTGACGTACGCCCCTTCTTCCGCGACGATAAGCGTACGCTCAAACTGCCCCGTCTCCCTCGCATTGATACGGAAGTAAGTTGAAAGTTCCATCGGGCAACGGACCCCTTTGGGGATATATGCAAAGGAACCGTCACTGAAGACGGCAGAGTTGAGCGATGCGAAGAAGTTGTCCGTATAAGGCACCACAGAGCCGAGGTACTTCTTCACAAGGTCCGGGTGCTCACGGACAGCTTCCGTCATCGAACAAAAGATAATGCCGAGCTCCTTCAGCTTCTCGCGGAACGTCGTCGCAACCGAAACGCTGTCAAACACAGCATCCACCGCAACACCGGCAAGGAGTTTCTGCTCCTCGAGCGGAATTCCGAGTTTCTCGAATGTACTTCGAATCTCCGGATCGATTTCATCAAGACTGTTCAGCTTCGGTCGCTTCTTGGGTGCAGAGTAGTAGCTCAATCCCTGATAGTCAATCGGACCGTACTTGATGTTTGCCCACTTGGGTTCGGCATCAGCCTGGTGGAGCTTCGCCCAGTGTCGATATGCCCTCAACCGCCATTCGAGCATCCAGTAGGGCTCCCCCTTCTTCTCCCAGATCATCCGAATGATGTCTTCATTCAAACCCTTGGGGACGGAATCGTACTCGACGTTCGTCTCGAAACCGTACTTGTATTCCTTATTCGCGAGTTGCTCGATCGTGTTAGTTTCTGTCGTCATGTCTTCTGATCTTCTGTCTTCTGTCTTCTGTCTTCTGTCTTCTGTCCTCTGTCCTCTGTCTTCTATCCTCCACCAACAGGTTTTGAGCTCTTGATTGGCGGCAACGTTCTCGTCCCCAAAGCTGGAACCGATTTGCCCGCCGCCTGCGGGGCTTCTTTCTTCTCAGGCGCGACCGCTGCAGCTTGAACCGGTGGTGCAGCCTTCTCTTCAACAGCCGGTTTCTCCTCATTCGATGTGTGGGTTGCCGGTGCCGGTGCGGTGACGGGCGCAGAACTTTTCAAAGGAGGCAACGAAGCTCCGGCGGGCTTCGATCCTGCTGGTGTTCCACTTTTGAGTGGCGGAAGTCCGGAGCCCGGTGCTGCACCCGCGGGAGTTGCGCTTTTCAGCGGCGGCAACGTCGCTGGCTTCGCGCCCGCAACTGTTGCAGATTTCAAAGGTGGTAATCCTCCGGCAGGTCTTGGCGCCGCCGGTGCCGTAGCTGCCGGCCGAGCCGGTGCTGCAGGCTTTGCTGGCGCAGCCGGTTTCGCAGCCGGCTTCTTGAAATCGAGATAGTGCAACACCCAACTCTGCCTGTCAATCGGTGAGAGGATCTTCTTTTTTTCAAGCTGGGCGACAAAACCCTTCGCAATACTCTCCGCTTCGGTGTAACCAGCCTTCATCCCCTTCCGCTCAAGCAACAGTTGGATTCCGTATTGAATGTCCCGGAAGAAGATGTTTGATAAATGATAGAGTGGATATCGTTCCTTCAAGAAGTTCAACACCTCTGTTTCGTTGTTGAGAATGTAATCGATGTACTTCATGAAGATCTATGTGTGTTATGAGTGAGTTAACGAGTCTGACCTTTCTCTCGCCCTCTTCACTAC
>JACQVJ010000238.1 GCA_016209805.1 Ignavibacteriota bacterium | reverse complement strand
GGCCGATCTCCTCGCGCTCATCGGTCTGGATGTCTTTGAAGAGTACACCTTCAGCGACCCGACAGTGCTCGCAGAGATCAAACAATCGGACTTTGAGGTCACCGAGAATCTTTACAAAGACTACAAACAAGTCAGCAGGAAGGCGCTTGAATCGCGTCCGGACTACATGGGGGCAGTGCAGACGCTGGATGCATCGGAGTCGGGAGTGACGGTGGCACGCAGCCGATACTTCCCGAGCATCAGTGCATCCGCCGGATACGGAATGTCCGGGACGGAGTTTTCCAAAATCTCCAACAACAAAACACTGAGCTGGGGGATTAACTTCAACTGGACGTTGTTCGACGGGTTTGCAACGAACCAGTCGATACAATCGGCATCGGTCACGAAGCGTAATGCCGAGCTCTCCCTGTTGCAGGCCGAGCGTGACATCAATGTTGAAGTGAAAAAAGCACTTCTCGACCTCGAAGCGGCTCGTAAACAGTATGACGTGAGTCAGAAGGGTCTCATCTCTGCTGAGCAGGATAGAAAAATCGCAGAGGAACGGTACAATCTCGGGGCGGGTACCTTGCTCGATCTGTTGATCGCAAATGCCGGCTATGTCAATGCCGAAGCGAACAAAGTGAACGCATCGTACGACTATATCATCGCGAAGAGGAATGTGGAATATGCCATCGGTGAGAAGACATACTAAGCATAGAATGTCGCTCTCACACATTGGGGCTCGTGCCCTTCACCTTAGGAGGAAATGACAATGGCAAAAAACGGGAAGAAGTCCAAAAAGAAGATCATCATCTTCTCCATTTTTGGTGTGGTGTTGGTTGTACTTGCACTCGTGGTGTTCCTGGGAAGCAAGAAGGAGCCCATCATTACCGTTCAGGTCGAGAAGGTGAAAAAGCAGAACATCACCCAGGTGGTCACGGCAACCGGGAAGATTCAACCGGAGGTCCAGGTGAAGATATCACCTGAAGTCAGCGGAGAGATCGTGCTGCTTCCCGTGAAGGAAGGTCAGAAGGTAAAGAAGGGAGATCTTCTCATGAAGATCAAACCCGATGTTTATGAAGCGCAGCGCGACCAGTTTTCCGCAGGCCTTCTCTCTGCAAAGGCAAGCCTCACCAAGGCGGAGCCGGAGTTCAAGCGAATTGAAAGTCTGTACAAGAAAGGTCTCGTCTCGGAATCTGAGTTCGACGTATCGAAGGCGGCGTATGAAAGCGCAAAAGCGTCGTATGCCCAGGCAACAGCATCCCTTAATCAATCTGAAGAGAACCTGCGCAAGACCACTGTTCTATCTCCGATGGATGGGACGGTCAGTCAGCTCAACTCCGAGCTTGGCGAGCGGGTCCTCGGGACGAACCAGTTTCAGGGAACCGACGTGATGACGATTGCCGACCTGACACGAATGGAAGCACGGGTTGATGTGAGTGAAACCGACGTGATTCTTGTTTCTGTAGGAGACACGGCCCGGATCAGCGTCGATGCATTTCCCGACAAGAAAGTGAATGCTCTCGTCTATGAGATTGCCAACACCGCAACATCAAAAGGACTCGGCACGCAGGAGGAAGTCACCAATTTCGAAGTCAAGATGCGTATCATCACTGCAGGTCTCACACTCAGACCCGGCATGTCGATGACGGGAGATGTCGAGACTGAGACAAAGCTGAACGTGCTCGCTGTGCCGATTCAGAGCGTGACCACACGCGCTCCAAAAATGGAAGCGAAGGAAGGGGAAGAAGATGGTCAAAGCGGTCAATTCGTCTCGAACAACGGAGGCGGAAAACAGCGAGGCGAAAACAAGCCGAGAGAAGCCACCAGGGCCGCCCCGGCGATGATCGGTGGAAGCGATGGTACGGCCAGTAGATTAGCTGCGGGCGATACCAGAGAGATTTGCTGGAAATCGTAGGCCATAAGCGGGAGGGTGTAGGCGGTAGCTGCCAAACTTATGGATATTCCATCGACGATGAACCCTGCAGCTAGCCGCGAGAACAGGGTCCTGAGCAGGCCGAGGCGACTAACCCCACCAGAAAGCACAGCGGCGATCGGGCGCGCGGCAAACACCAGGCCCGTGGTGGCAAGAAAGCTAAGCTGAAATCCTGCGTCCCAAAGC
>JACQVJ010000243.1 GCA_016209805.1 Ignavibacteriota bacterium | reverse complement strand
TTCTGGGCCACCTGGTGTGGACCCTGTCGCGCTGAGATTCCGGGATTTCTGGACATCTATCAATCATACAGACCAAAGGGGCTGGAAATCGTTGGTATCTCTCTTGACTCAAAGGGGTGGGATGTAGTAAGACCGTTCATCGGACGATTCAACATTTCATATCCAGTTGTTTTGGGAAATGCGGAAGTAGTGTACCAATATGGTGGGATCACATCCATCCCTACAACCTTTATAGTTGATCGGGAAGGGTATGTACGGACGGGTCATCTTGGCTACTATCCCAGAGATGATTTTGAAGATGAAATCAAAAAACTCCTGTGATCCATTCGCTAATGTGAATTTGCTGGGAACAGCCATGAAAAAACAGCAGGTCGATGTACGGAAAGAAGGTGTAAGTCATGTGGACTGCAACCGCATTTCTCTTTGCACAGCATCGGGCATCCTTCTTGGGCTTTCATTCCCGCCTATCAGCATTAGCGTTTTTGCGTGCTTTGGCCTTGTTCCGTTTTTGATCGCGCTCAAAGACGTCGAGCGATACGCACCCGCGATACGCTACGGATACGTTACCTTTCTCATCTTTCACGTTATTACTCTGAGTTGGGTTGGCGGCTATTCCCATATGAACGACGCCTATATGATGGTCGCAGGTGGTATTGTGGTGTTTATTCATCCCATGCTCTTCGTGCTTCCAGTTCTCGGATACGTGTTGGTCAAACGAGCTCTTGGAGAAAAAGCAGCGCTTCTTGCTTTTCCGTTCATCTGGGTTGGTTATGAATACTCCCGCTCGCTCACAGAGTGGTCGTTTCCTTGGCTCACACTGGGCCTCAGTCAATCCAATGACATAGAACGCATTCAGTTTAGCAGTACAACAGGAATCTACGGGCTGTCGTTCTGGATTATTGTGGTGAACGTTGTTGCGTACTCACTTTACAAGGGACTCACGACAACGCGGACCACATGGAGTCGCAACGTTGGCTATGCGGTTACTCTTGCCTTTGTTTACCTACTGCCAAGGGTCCACGGAGAGTTTGTGCTGGCAGGAATTCCACAACGGGACGCATCGCCGATATCGGATAAAAGAAAAACCATAACCGTGGGAATGGTGCAATCGAACGTTGACCCATGGCAGAAGTGGAAGTTGAGGGGCTCCGAAGCGATGGACGTATACCTCCGCCTCACAACGGAGTTAATACGCCACAACGCAAACGAGAAGCCCGAGATCATCTTATGGCCGGAAACAGCTATTCCAGGTTTTCTTCTCTCTTCCTCTGACGACCAACCGATGAAGCGCCTGCATGAGTATGTCAATCGGAACGGAGTTTCGATCCTTACAGGATTGCCTCAAGTTCTTATTTACCATGATTCCTCTGTCGCACCACCGAGTGCCAAACGGCTCCCATCCGGAACCCGTTATGACCAATTCAACGCCGCCGCATTTATCCAACGAGAAGAGAAGGACGTTGCCTGGTACGGCAAAATGAAGTTGGTTCCGTTTGCGGAGCGCGTTCCGTATGCGGACTCATTCCATTTCCTGGGCTTCCTGCAATGGGATGTAGGCATTGGTGGATGGCAAATCGGTCGTGAGCGCACTGTATTCCAGGACGAGAGAACCGGGACCAGATTCTCAACGTTGATTTGCTATGAGTCATCGTATCCAGAATTCGTGGCGTCCTTCGTAAGGGAAGGAGCCGAGTTCCTGGGAATCATCACGATCGACAGTTGGTGGGGGCGCATGTCCGGTGCTTATCAACACAAACAACACGCAGTGTTTCGTGCGGTAGAAAACCGGCGGTGGATTGCCCGCTGTGCGGTAGGTGGGATCTCCGCGTTCATTGATCCGCACGGACGCACTTACGATGAAACCGAGCTCTTTACGACAGCCCTGTTGAACCGATCGATCGACAGGGATAACGAATTGACGTTCTACTCAAGGTACGGTGACTTGTTTTCCAAGTGCTGTTCCGCCACCGCGGGAGTATGCCTAATTCTCAGTGGGGGCCGTAACTTTGTGGCATCCTGAGTATTTGCGCTCATCGTGTTGGCAATCTTTGGAGGCATAATGCTTTTGTCTATCAGTGACAGGACCAAATTTGTGATAACAATCGCAATTGCGGCAACAATACTCGTTGGGGGATACCTCAATAGGGACAATTCTGTCCGTTGTGAAGAGCCCAAACCAGCCACAGGAGACACAGCACGCAGCGCACAGGGAACGATCGGAGAAGTGATCAGCAGAAACTATAAGGAAGGAAAAAAACCGAACCGTTTGATCAAGGAGAAAAGTCCCTACCTCCTCCAGCACGCGTTCAATCCCGTTGATTGGTATCCCTGGGGTGATGAGGCATTTGAGAAGGCACGGAGGGAAGACAAGCCCATCTTCCTTTCAGTTGGGTACTCGACGTGCTACTGGTGCCACGTGATGGAGCGCGAGGTGTTCGAGAGTGATTCTCTAGCGGCACTGATGAACAAGTATGTCGTCAGCATCAAGGTTGATCGTGAAGAGAGACCGGACGTTGATCGTGTGTATATGGCTGCCCTTCAAGCAATGACCCGGAGCGGTGGCTGGCCTATGTCGATGTTCTTGACGCCGGATCTCAAACCGTTCTTTGGTGCAACGTACATTCCGCCGGAATCGAAATGGGGACGGTCGGGTTTCGGAGAAATCATCACCAAAGTGCACGAGGTGTGGACGAACAACCGACAAGCCATCCTTGACAACAGCCAGCAAGTAGCGGACTATCTCAAACAGATATCAGACCCAACGGTTCAGGCTACCAAGGCAGGTACGCTTGCTCTCGAAAGGGGCTTTGATTCGTTTTCCAAGACATACGATGCGACCAATGCGGGCTTTGGAGGTGCACCCAAATTCCCCCGACCTGTGGCATTCAATTTCCTGTTGCGATACTACAGCCGCACAGGCGAGAACAAAGCGCTTGAGATGTCCCTTGCCACGTTGAAAGCCATGGCGAAAGGTGGCATTTACGACCATATCGGCGGTGGATTTCACCGCTATTCGACGGATTCAAGATGGCATATCCCGCATTTTGAGAAGATGATGTATGACCAGGCGATTTTGACAAAAACATATCTCGAAGCTTATCAGATTACGAAGAATGAAAAGTACGCTCAAACGGCCCGCGAAATATTTGATT
>JACQVJ010000239.1 GCA_016209805.1 Ignavibacteriota bacterium | reverse complement strand
GGATTCCTGCCCCATGCTTGCCCAGGTGTCGGTGTAGATCAGGTCTGCTTCATGCGCTGCTTCGAGCGGGTCTGTGGTAAGGACGACCTTCCCGCGGTTTTCTGCCGCAAGTTTCTGTGAACGACGTGTTACATCGACGTCTGGCATATAGGAGGCCGGAGTTGCGACATACATCGTCGCACCGACTTTGCCGGCGGTCAGCATCAGAGAATGCGCCACGTTGTTGCCGTCGCCTATGTAGCTCAGTTTCAGTGACCGAATGTCCTTTGTGTGCTCGGTGAGCGTGAAAAAATCCGCGAGTGCCTGACACGGATGTTCGAAATCCGTGAGTCCGTTGATCACTGGAATTGAAGCATAACCGGCCATCGAGACGCAGATGTCATGACCGAACGTGCGAATCATGATCCCTTGCACCATCCGCTCGAGATTCTTTGCAACATCGTACACAGACTCGCGCTTGCCAAGATTGATTTCAGCCGGTGAGAGGTACACCGAGTCTCCCCCGAGTTGCTTGATCCCGACCTCGAACGTTGTCTTGGTCCTCAGCGAAGGCTTCTCGAAAATGAGCGCGATAATCTTTCCGTCAAGTGACCTTTTGTATTTCTTCGGATGTCGCTTGATGTCAGCGGTGAGACGGAAGAGATGGAGGATTTCATCCTTCGTCAAATCATCGATGGACGTCAGATCACGACCTCGCAATGTAACTCTCTTTTTTCGAGGTGATTGCCTTGTTCGGGTTGGCAGTGCAGCGTGAGAACGATGCATTGATTGACTCCTTAGTGATAATCCAAATAGACTGTACAGAAACACAGATGGATACATGAATAGTTTTCAAATAACATGCCTTCAGGATTCCTGCATTAGGTATCCGCAATGAGCAGTGGTAGCTTTGGTTTTCCCATTGGTGAGAATCCTCTTCCCGAAATATTAATGCTGTTGAATTATTCGACAGTCCGGTCGTGCTGCAAGTCAGGCTTGATTCAATGTCCTGGCTTGAGTATTTTGAGCCTGGCGGTGACCGAATCGTTCTTCATCAATATAATGAGAATGAACATCAACGGCAGGGCGTCGGGGTTTAACTCACCTAACCGGTTCGAAAAGCTGCACCTCGAGCCGATTGAGGCTGACGTTCAGCACGATGACGACACACTCGTGCTCCCCACAACGTTCTATAATGACACCTCGAAATCCATACTCGCCAGGAACGACAGCCCCGACCTCGACTTCACGTACAGCATTAATCCCTACCGCGGGTGCGAACATGGGTGCATCTACTGCTACGCCCGCCCGTCCCACGAGTACCTTGGTTTCTCGGCCGGTCTCGACTTCGAGACGAGAATCATGGTGAAACAGGACGCCCCTCTCCTCTTGGAAAAGGAACTTCAGAAAAAGAATTGGCAGCCTCAGATGGTTGCATTCTCAGGTAACACGGATTGCTACCAGCCGGTCGAGAGGAAGCTGCAACTGACCCGAAAGTGTCTGGAGGTATTCCTGAAGTACCGGAACCCTGTCGGATTGATTACGAAGAACGCATTGGTGACAAGAGATATTGATATACTTCAAGAGATGACTCGACTGAACCTGGTGCACGTTATGCTCTCCATTACGACTCTCGATGCCGACCTTGCACGTGCGATGGAACCTCGCACGTCTTCGCCGATGAACCGGCTGGCAACACTTGAAGCACTCTCAAAAAATGGAATAATGGCGGGCGTCAATGTCGCCCCGATCATTCCAGGCTTAACCGACGAGGAGATTCCCAACATATTGCGAGCAGCCGCCGAGCATGGCGCAACGAGTGCGGGCTACATTCTGCTAAGGCTCCCTGGTCCGGTGGAGCCATTGTTTCTTGATTGGCTCAATAGAAAAATGCCCGCAAAGGCGGGCAGGATCATCAATCGGATCAAAGATACGCGGAAGGGAGAAATGAGCGATTCTCGATTTGGAATGAGGATGAACGGCGAGGGGGAAATAGCTATGGCGATCCAAACACTCTTCAAACTCAGCGCGCAAAAATACAATCTGGCGAAGCGGTGGAGTGGGCTTTCAACACAGCATTTCAGGGGTGAGTCGAAAAGTCAGATGAATATGTTTTGAGAAACGATCTGCTAACTTCGTCCATAACCACCGATGATTTGTTGCTGCTGCTATCGCATTCTACCAACCCGCCGGTCACGCCCACAGCGGCAATCCGTTACTTGCCTATCAATGATTTGTATGCAGCAGAACCGAGCAGGCTCGACAACTCAGCAGGGTCTGAGAGTTTAATCTTCACCATCCAACCCTTCTCATAAGGATCTTTGTTTACCAACTCAGGAGTCTTTTCAAGCTCGGTGTTGACTTCGGTGATAGAGCCAGACACCGGTGCATAGAGGTCGGAGACTGCTTTTACTGCTTCGATAGTACCGAATGAGTCGTGCTGTCTAAGTACTTTGCCGACAGCCGGGAGCTCGACAAACACAACATCGCCGAGTTCACCCTGAGCATAATCCGTAATCCCTATCGTTCCCGTGTCTCCATCCACGAGAATCCATTCATGGTCTTTTGTGTATTTGAGGTTTTCAGGAAAGTTCATTGTCTGCGATCCTTTCGGGAGAGAGTAGCTGGTGTTGTTCAGTCTTCGGGAATGAATTGGAATGAGTCGAGAAAACCTGTGTCAAACTTCCCACTACGGAATCGTGGATCCTTCATCACTTGGCGATGAAATGGGATTGTTGTTTTGATCCCCTCCACAGTAAATTCTTCAAGGGCTGATGCCATCTTGTTGATCGCACCATCCCGGGTCTGGGCGAAGACGACCAGTTTCGCAATGAGTGAATCGTAATACGGCGGGACGACATATCCTGCGTATGCATGGGTATCAACACGAACGCCGAACCCTCCGGGCATGTGGAAGTCGGTGATCTTCCCGGGCGACGGGCGGAAATTCGTGTACGGGTCTTCAGAATTTATGCGACATTCGATAGCATGACCCTCCGCCTTGATCTTCCTCCGCGGCAGTTTCTCTCCGGCAGCGACCCGGAGCTGAAGTTTTATGAGATCATGACCTGTAACTTCCTCGGTAACCGGGTGTTCGACCTGGATGCGCGTGTTCATCTCCATGAAATAAAAATGCCGGTCCGTATCCACGAGGAACTCGATCGTCCCCGCCCCATCATACTGAACACTCTGACAACCTTTGATTGCAGCCTCGCCCATCTTTTGCCGGAGTTCATCATCGACGACCGGTGATGGCGCTTCTTCAATGAGCTTCTGGTGACGCCGCTGGATTGAGCAATCTCGCTCGCCAAAGTGGACGAAGTTCCCGTGCTGGTCGCCAAACACCTGTATCTCAATATGCCGCGGCTGCTCGATGTACTTCTCAATGTAAAGGTCAGGATTGTTGAAGCCCTGTTCTGCCTCGTGCTGTGCAGTCTGCAATGCGTTCTCCAAATCGGACTCCTCCCGCACGATCCGCATTCCGCGACCGCCGCCGCCGGCAACAGCCTTCAAAATGATCGGGAAGCCAATTGTCTTTGCAATCTCAATTGCCCGGGCCAGATCCTTCACCACACCATCACTCCCTGGAACCACCGGCACACCAGCCTTCTTCATTGTTTCCTTCGCCAGAGCCTTGTCCCCCATTGTATTGATCATCTCAGGCGTCGGCCCGATGAATTTGATCCCGGATGTCGTGCAAATCTCTGCAAACCGCGCGTTTTCGGCCAGGAATCCATATCCGGGATGGATGGCGTCGGCATTCGTAATTTCTGCTGCGGCAATGATGCGCGGGATTTTAAGGTAGCTCTCTTTTCCGGGAGGTGGACCGATGCATACAGCTTCGTCCGCAAATCGGACGTGAAGGGCATCGCGGTCGGCCTGTGAATAGACGGCAACAGTCTTTATGCCGAACTGTTTGCAGACACGAATGATGCGTAGCGCGATCTCTCCTCGATTAGCGATGAGGACTTTGTTGAACACTCCTAAGCTCCAGATTTTCCGGGAACGGTATCACGTCTCAACCAAAAACAGCACCTGGTCGTACTCCACTGGAAGGCCGTTCTCGACCATCACTCTCACGATCTTCCCTTTGACATCCGACTCGATTTCGTTCATCAACTTCATCGCCTCGACGATGCAAAGGACTTTTCCAGGCTCGACCATGGAGCCGATTTCTACGAAGGGGGCTGCTTCGGGGGCAGGTGCACGATAGAACGTGCCAACAATTGGCGACCTGATTTCGTGATATTTGACTGCGGGCGCTTCTGACTCTTTCGGTGCAGGAGGCAGAACTGCCTCTTGCGGTAGCGGTAGGATCGATTGCGGGGGAGATGCTCCATGAGATGGCTGAAACCCTGGAACAGCTGTTGAATTGTGACTCGCCTTTGCTATCCTGATTTTCTTGCCATCTTCTTCAATCTCAATTTCATCAACCTGGCTCTCGGACACGAGCTTGATGAGTTTCTTAACGTAGTTCAAGTCCATTACATCTCCTCGGTTGGTCATGGATCATGAGGGAGGCACAATTCTGCCAACCAAATCGGGACAAGCGCCGCACACCTCCCTTGCCTGCTGCTCTCCTGACTGTAAGCAGGGATGAAGATCAGGCAAGCTGTTTGTGAAGATTGTACTTCGTTAGTTTTTTACTCGCTCAATATAATCCCCCGTTCGAGTGTCGATCTTGAGCATGTCGCCTTCGTTGATAAAGAGTGGAACATTCACCGTGGCGCCAGTTTCAAGTTGCGCGGGTTTTGTACCGGCATTTGCGCTGTCTCCTCTGACACCCGGAACAGTTTCAACCACCTTCAACTCAACGGTGATCGGTAACTCAATTCCAACAATCTCCGCTCCGTTAAACAAGATGTCCACCGACTCACCGTCTTTCAAGAAACTTGCCCCATCGCCTATCTGCTCCAGCTGCACGGTCAACTGTTCGAACGTATCTCTATCCATGAACACAAAGCCCAAACCGTCGCGGTAAAGGAATTGGAATTCTTTTCTCTCAATACGAACAGTATCGATCGATTCGCCTGCTCGAAAGCGATTCTCGATGACCTTTCCACTTTTGATGTTCTTCAGCTTGGTTCGGACAAATGCTCGCCAGTTCCCCGGATTCACATGCTGGAACTCAACAACGGTCCAGAGCTCATTGTTATATTTGATCACCAATCCGGGGCGGAAATCCGATGTCGATGGCATAACTTTCAGTCAGTAGTGCAAACCACGTAAATCCATCCAAAACAGCGCAAGAACGGGGGAAAAATATAACCACATTGAGCAACAAAGTCAAGGAATGCAGGCATCCCCTAAAGGGGCCAAGCGCTTCATTGGTACACATGCTCGACAAAGATCCCATCAATGTTTGAATTAGAAGCAACGAATTCTTACCCTGATGTCATGAAACGCCTGTTGCACTCAACCCTGTTTATTGCGATCACCGCCTTAGCACTGTCGTGCAAGAACGATGCAGGAAGCGCCACCATTCTTGAGGAGGAAGAATTCATTACGGTGTACATTGAGCTGGTTCAACAAGGTGCAGCAAGCGGGAACCCACCCCAAGATTCGGTGATAACTCCCGCAGCACGTCGAATACTTGACAAGCATGGAGTCACAGTGGAGGAGTTCAAAGCGACGGTGAGGAACTATAACGCGGATATTAACAATTGGAAGAAGTTCTTTGAGAAGGTCATTGAACGCATGGAAAGCCAAACTACTCGGAAGTAGTCCTAACTGAACGGTGCAGTTTCACTTCACTGCCAAGCTCTCAGCCGACACGACTTCGCCCACCAGCACGCACCTCTCTCCTTTTTTTCCAAGGAATCTCATCACCTCTTCTCCCCTTTTTCTCGGAACAATCACGATAAGGCCTATGCCAAGATTGAAGGTCCGTCGCATGTCCTCTTCCGGAATATCTCCAGCTCGTTGAATGAGTTGAAAGATTCTCGGTCGATCCCAAGCAGTCCAGTCAATCTTCAGTTGCAACCCCCTTGGTAATATGCGCATCGTGTTTCCGACAATGCCTCCTCCCGTAATATGCGAGAGACCGTGCACGTTAAAGTGCTCCAGCAGTGCGGTGACTATCCCAAGATATGAGCGGTGGACTTGGAGTAGGGCTTCGCCGATTGGCATTCCGAGTTCCTCGTTGTATTCATCGAGAGTGTACTTGCCAAGGAGTACAGCACGCGCCAGCGAATAGCCATTCGTATGCAAACCTGTGGAAGGTAGTCCAATAAGAATGTCGCCTTCCTTAATCTTCTTCCCGTTAATGATATTCTTTCTTTCCACAACTCCGACAATCGTTCCAGACAAATCGTATTCATTCTCACCGTAGAATCCGGGCATTTCGGCGGTCTCGCCTCCGATCAAGGAACATTTGTTCTCATTACATGCCTTCACAAAACCGCCGATGATTTCCTTTGCCACTTCAACCTGCAATCTGCCCGTTGCAAAATAGTCCATGAAAAACAGTGGACGTGCACCACAGACGAGGATGTCGTTCACACAGTGGTTGACAAGGTCCTGGCCCACCGTATCGTGCTTGTTCATCATTTGGGCAACCATCAGCTTCGTGCCGACTCCATCGACGCTTGAGACGAGAACCGGCGATTTGTAGCCTTTGAACCGTGCATCAAAGAAGGCTCCAAACGATCCGACGTCACCCAAAACCGACTTGGAATAAGTCGCTCGCACCATCTCTTTAATCCCGCTCACGACCTCTTCTCCGGCAGGAATATCGACCCCTGCTTGTTTGTATGTCTGTGCCAACTTATTCCCAGATCTTAAAGAAGTGCTTAATGCCCAAAGAATATTAGAGAATCTCAGCTCCAATTGCAAGGAAGGGGTTGCAGGCACACCCGATGAAATTCTTTTAATTTCTTCTTGCTATAGACGTATCCTGTCCCTATATTTTCCCAAGAACTTTGTCCTGATCTCCCTATTTCATGAACGCAGTTACCTACCGTGGTTCGGGGGAAGCCGTCCCCGTGGGAAAGATTCTTTGCCTTGGACGGAACTACATTGAACATGCAAGGGAGATGAACTCTCCGAAGCCGGCGAGACCTATCGTCTTCCTAAAACCATCAACGGCGCTGCTGCAGGATGGTGGACGAGTTTGTGCTCCGACATTTTCGCGCGAGTTGCACCATGAAGTAGAGATGGTTGTCGTAATAGGGAAAGATGGCAGGAACATTTCTGCAAGCCGTGCAATGGACTTTGTGGGGGGATATGCCGTCGGGTTAGACATGACTCTCCGAGATGTGCAGTCTGAAGCAAAAGAGCATGGATTGCCATGGAGTGTCGCAAAGGGATTCGATACTTCCGCCCCAGTTTCCTATGCTATGGAACAGGACAAGGTTACAGATCCACACAACCTGACACTCTCACTGAAAGTGAACGGCAAAGTTCGGCAGCATTCCAATACGAAACACATGATCTTTCGGATCGAAGATGTCATCTCCTACGTCTCTTCGATTTTCACACTTGAAGTGGGGGACTTGATTTTTACGGGCACACCGGAAGGTGTGGGGCCGGTAGTATCCGGGGACCAACTCGAAGCAGAACTAGAGTGCGTTGGAACATTGAGGATCGGGATAGCATAAACAACCCAAGACGGGAACAAATCATGGCAAGAATCATTGCAATAGCAATCCCGAAAGGGGGGGTCGGGAAAACAACCACGGCGGTTAATCTCGCAGCAAGTCTCGCGGTGGCCGAGCAGCGAACTCTTCTTATCGACATGGACTCGTCGGGCGCGGCAGGACTTTCGCTCGGGTTCACCGAAGGAACAATCAAGACCGGTATGTTTGAAGTCTTCAACTTCATATCTCGCATGAATCACGCCATCCATAAGACGGAACTCTCCTTCCTCGATATCGTACCGGCAAATGTGCAGACGCTTCAGCGGGAAGAGCGGTTGATGAGACTCGCCGACAACCGGGCGATTCTGCGCAGCGCTCTGCAAGGTGCCGCTGAGAATTATGATTATGTGATCGTCGATTGTCCGCCGTTTCTGCGCGGATTGACCACGAACGCACTCACTGCCGCAGACTCAGTGATCATTCCAGTCAAGTCGGGTCACTTTTCTCTCGATGCGGTGGACAAGTTCTTCAAGTTCATCGAGTGGATTCGGGACGTCGCAAACAAATCGCTTTCGGTTGAAGGCATTCTTCTGACGATGCATGAACCAAATACCCGTGTCACCGATATCACGACCCGCGAACTCCATTCGAAATATCGCAGGTTCATGTTCGAGTCGGTCATCCCAAAAAACACCGCCCTGACGGAAGCATGCTTCTACGGAAAGCCGGCAATTCTGTACAATGCCAATTCAAGAGGCTCCGGAGCCTACCTTTCACTCGCAAGGGAGATCATCGCTCACAGCCACGAGCATCGCAGCTTGCCTCGCGTTCAGCATCACGCACACGAGATTGGACAACAGGCTTAATTGTTCCGGGGGAAGATGGGAAGGATTTTTTATTCGACGTTAGCTATCGGAATTGCCATACTCATCGTTCTTGTTAGTACGACCTCCAAGCACAAACCCGCAGTTGTAGCCCACCCCGAATCTGCTCCACCGAACGTGACACCTCAAATCGACTCCATCCGAACCGATTTGTCAGGCTATATCTGGCCGACAGAGGCTGATCGCATCATCACTTCTACGTTTGCCGAGTATCGACGATTACATTTCCATGGTGGCATCGACATTAGCACAGGGAACGGTACAGGTTTCAATGTCTATGCAGCAAGAAGCGGATATGTTTCTCTCATCCGCGTGAGCCCGGTGGGTTATGGAAAGATGCTTTACGTCCGCCATCCAGACGGCTACTCTACAACCTATGCACATTTGCAACGATTCAATACCGAGATCGAAGAACGTGTGAGAAAAGAACAACGTGCGCGCGGGCGCTACCCGGTTGAGATCCCATGCAGCCCGAATGATTTTCCTGTGAAAAAAGGTGACCTGATTGCATACACCGGCGAGACAGGAGTGGGATCACCCCATCTCCATTTCGAAATCCGGGATGAGAATCTCGATTTCGTCAACCCGCTCCTTTGCCGGAATGTCGTGACTCAGGATTCACTTCATCCGACGATCAGGGCTATTTCGGCGACACCCCTGGGAGAGAATTCCCTCGTGAACGGCCAATGGGTTCCTGCCAGGTATTCTGCTCGAATGGTAGAGGCAAATGTGTTCACGATTATCGATACGATTCAAATAACGGGACAGGTGGGCTTTGGGATCAACGCAAGGGACAAATCCAACGGCTCAAGGTTTCTTAACGGCCTGTACAGCCATGAGCTGTTCATCGATGATTCGCTTATATGCTCAGTTACGTTGAATCGCGCTCCAAGCGAGGATGCCCACCAGATCGGACTCTACTATGATTGGCGGCTTATCAGAGAAGGAAAAGGTCGGTTCGAAAAGTTGTATGTCGACTCCCCCAACGACCTTCACTTCTACCATCCAAAAACGGCGGATGCAGGCATAATTCACACTGCTGCATTCGCCGAAGGCCCGCACGATTTTCGAATCGTGAGCAGCGACATCAGCAACAACCGAGCGGAATTAACTGGAAAACTCATCATCAATCATCCACCCCGTTTCAGTATTAAGACGTCCAAAGATGGCCTGAAGGTTGTTTTCGACAAGACCGAGGGTCTGCGAAGCATTCTCGTTTTTACCCGGAGGTTCGGGGGTGATTTCTGGAATAAACAATCGATTACCCCTCATCAAAATGATCATGCCGTGGATCTCCCAACCACTGCCTCAAATTACGACATTGTAAAGGTAATCGCTGAAAACCTCTGGGGAACTGAGTCGCGGCCGCAGTTTTATTTCCAAAGCACACCTCAGGGCTCAGCCGGACGAATACGTTTGGAGCATGAGTTCGAAAAGGATTTTATTCGTGTCCTTCTTCGAGCTGAAGGCGATATTACCTCTCCCCCCATGATGCGTGTGTATGAAGGAACGAAGGAACTCAATGTTCAGTTTTTTCCGCTTGAGCTTGACCAGTATGTAGCCACGTTTCGTCCACTCTCTTCTTTCCATGGCACTCGCCGACTTGTCGCATCGGCGGAAGTCAATGGCGCGATCGCAACGACCAGTGTGGAGTTCGACCTCCACCCGATTTCTGTCGGAGAAGCAGGAACGATCTCCTATGACGATGGGAAAATCCAGATTCTGTATGACTCTACGTCGGTGCTCGAGACGGTGCTGATGAGAATCGGGAAATATTCCCGAGACGATGCGCCGGAGATTTATTCACTCGAACCGTACCACGCAGTTCTGAAGAAGGGTTTGACCGTGAGAATGCGCATTGACCCCGACACGGAGAAGCAAGCAATTTACTTCAGCCAGGGGAGAAGCTGGACGATGCTTTCATCCACGCACGATTCCATCACGAACGTTCTTGTTGGAAGAATTACTCGTACACTTGGTGAGCTTGCAGTGCTTGTTGATGACGAGCCACCTTCCATCACGCGAATACAAACCTCTCGTTCACGCTCAAGACGTCCGCAGATATCATTCGGCTTTGCCGACGACCTCAGTGGCGTTGATTATAACGAGCTAAACATGTACATTGACGCCGTGCCGGTAATACCAGAAGTTGATGGCGAACATCGTCGTGCAATCTACCAGGTTTCTGAACCTCTTGAACGAGGATCCCACCACCTCACGATTCGTCTCAAGGACAAGATTGGCAACACCGCCGAAGTACAGCAGAAGTTCACCGTGCAGTAGGACCCTTCGCTGACGAATCCCTGGCGCTACCGGGCTCAAAACCTTCCGATATCTTGCGTTACACTGGAGATTTTCATTGTCTGCCCAACACACAACGCCGCTCACAAAAGTCTACTCTCCCAAAGAAGTGGAAGAGAAGTGGTACGCATACTGGGAAAAGAACAGGCTTTTCCATGCAACCGTCCAGAGCAACAAACCTCCATACACAATTGTAATCCCGCCACCGAACATCACGGGAGTGCTTCACATGGGACACGTCCTGAACAACACGCTACAGGACACATTCATTCGCTATAAGCGAATGATGGGATATGAAGCATGCTGGATCCCCGGCACCGACCACGCCGGAATCGCAACACAGAATGTTGTTGAAAAGGCACTTGCAAAAGAAGGGAAAACACGCCACGATCTTGGCCGCGAGAAATTCGTTGAGAAAGTGTGGGAATGGAAGAAGCAGTACGGCAG
>JACQVJ010000025.1 GCA_016209805.1 Ignavibacteriota bacterium | reverse complement strand
TCCTGCTCAGGCTCATAAGGGCGAAACGTCTTGCTCATGCGTCTCCTACCTCTCTCAGCTTTGCCCCCATTATACCTCTCGTGCCTGACTAAAGCTATTACTCGGACAGACTCCTAGGTTGCCGGGCCAAGCGTCCCTGATCTGTTGACGCGTAAGAGCCGTCCCTGATTGCAGTCTGATGAAAAGGTCTCGAACCTCATCGGGCGATGAGACGTGGCTGATTTCGTACACATCAATCAGGGTACCCGCGAATTTGGATCGGATTGCGGCGTCCAGACCGGAACACGTACGATTTGCCCAAGGAACGGAAGTCTTCCTCATGCTGGCAGGCAATTTCAGTCTCTTGTCTGTAGGATCAAGAAGCGGGAACTTGTCCCCCGCAAAATCGCGAAGAGCCAGAATGCGCTGCTGACCGTCAACGATTTCCCACCTGTCGCTCGTCTTCCCACCGAGTCCGGCCATGGTCTTCATCTGAAGAAACAAAGGGGGGATCGGATAGTCTCTGAGGAGAGAATCGACGAGTGCCTGCTTCTGCTGCAGCGTCCAAGCCTCGCCGCGCTGATATTCCTCGTTTCGTGCAAGTGACCCACTGTTCCATGCCTCGGCAAGGTTTTCGACTTTGTATTGCTTCTTTTCGAATCTCACATGCCCTCCTCAGTTGCATAGTGGTGACGTCTGCATCGCTTGCAGGTTCCTTGAACAGTCGGTGCCACCTCGTGATCTAGGATGAGAGTGGTCAACCTCCCAACCCTTAGCGCCGTTCGTCCCGTAGGCAGGCCTGTAGATCTCGTTGCCGTAACAATCTCGCCGGCAGAGGTTAGGGTTCTTGCCCCTAACTCTTGAGGCATTGCACCACGCGGTTTCGATCTGCTTTCGAGTAGCCATAATCACGACCTCCACTCGATGTTGTCGACCTTCTCGCCCGCAGGGACCCAACAATTCGCACATTCACTCTTCTTCGTAAGGCTCACTTGGCTCAGTTACAGGCCTCGACGAGCTCGAACTTGCGAGTCAGGCCGTTCAGGGCGTTCCACGGAATAATGCCTTCGTGCTGGAGCCTGCCGACGACGATCCCCGGTGCAATTCCTTGCTTCTCAGCGAATCTTCTGACGGAAGTTATTGTGTACTCGCCCCTTTCCAAGAACTCCCGATAGCGGTCTCTAGGTATCAGAGTATACGAGGCAAAGTCGTTGGCGAGTTCTTCTTCTGGGTCGGTCCAGGAATTCATCTCATCGAGGAAGATATTCTTCTTGCCACCAAACAGGATGTGGCCTGCCTCGTGGAAGAAGCTAAACCAGAAATGGTCGTCTCTCTTGCGCCTCAGGCTAAGCATGATGAGTGCTTTGTCCTTGCTCATCCACCTTGTTGCACCGCTCAGATGCGTCCCTGGTAGCTCACTAACGAAGACTAGCGCAACTCCAGCTTCGGCGCACAGCCTCCTCATGATCGGCTCGAATACGCTCGGGTCTTCGGCCGTGAGACCTCTTATCTTGCTCAATGAGGTCATGAGTTTGGTCTTACTGTAACTGGTGCAGTTCACCTTGTCAGCGCATATCTCGCCGATTCTCAGCCATGCTGAGACCGATTCACGGGAACTCTTGAACGATGGTGAACATCTAAAAGCGACTTGAAGTACCCCGTATTTTGCGTCCCATGCTTGCACACTCCCCACGCCAAAGAAATCGAGTAGTTGCTCGGTTGTCTCAACAATCACCGATTTGGGATCGATCAATCCTCTCTCGGCCAACTCTTTTGTAGGAAAACGCTTCGTCCAATCGTCCCATTGGACTAAATCCTCACGAACCTTCTGTCGCGCAAGAAATAGTCGGTAGTTCGCCTCTAAGTTGTTCCAGACGTTCGCCGATACGCCTAGTACCCGCTGAAAACACAACGCTGTTTCCGGAGAGACTGGGGCTGAGCCGTTGAGGATCTGACTAATCGTCTTCGTGCTCAAGCCACACCGTTGAGCCAAATCTACCTTCTTGATGCCGCGCGTTTCCAGATTCTCCTCTAGCACCTCGCCCGGCCTCACAACATAATCGGGTTCATACTTGTACAGTCTCGTCTCAGCCATGATAATCCTCCACTTCTACTATGGTTATTGCACTGATCTTCCTAAGATCCAACCCGCCGTCGGTCCTGCGCGGCAGAGGATTATGGTTGGGCTCAAAAATGAGTCTCTGAGGATGTTTGAGATCAACCGCAAATTGCCCTTTTCTGTCACCACTGAGTTCGTGTCTTCGATCGGGAGGATGGACAGGTACCTCATCGAGACAAGTGGCAACTGCAAGCACAGCCATCCGATGCTTGATCTTTTTGGCGTTTTCGGTACCATATTCTCGCATAAGACTCTTTTCCGAATTGAATATCTTTGCGAGTTTTTCATTCCTAAAAGTAATATCCATTCATTGTGGCTGATTATAACAGGCTTTACCAAAAAGGTAAAGCCTTTTTGAAGAAAAAGCCTCGGTATTTCTGGAACTGAGGGTTATACTTGATAACTTAGGTGATTCTTTTTGAAGCTAACGGAGCTGGTCGTGCGGGGATAGGG
>JACQVJ010000241.1 GCA_016209805.1 Ignavibacteriota bacterium | reverse complement strand
CGTATAGGTTCTCAACTGTGCCGTATTTCTGGATGAGGGGGATCGCAGTTTTCTCACCAATTCCCGGCACGCCTGGAACGTTGTCGGACTTGTCTCCAATAAGCGCCAGAACGTCAATTACCTTGTCAGGAGTAACGCCAAACTTCTCTAACACGCCGGACTCTTCAACAAGCTCGATGTCGGTGCCGGACTTGCCCGGTTTGTACATTTTGATGAATGGACTGATCAGCTGCATGAAGTCTTTATCGCCCGTAACCATGTAGGTTGTTACCTGCTCTTTTTCTGCACGGCGGGCTAAAGTTCCGATAATGTCGTCAGCTTCGTAGCCTGGCACTTCGAGCAAAGGGATATTGAAGATC
This sequence comes from Ignavibacteriota bacterium, assembly GCA_016209805.1. Lineage (GTDB taxonomy): Bacteria > Bacteroidota > Ignavibacteria > UBA10030 > UBA6906 > JACQVJ01. Next base: position 2,945 of record JACQVJ010000241.1, on the reverse strand, counting down.
CGGACTATTTCTTTGAGCTTGTCCATTTGTGCCGACATATCTTCGGGCATTTTTTGGCGCGTCGCCTTATACTCCGTGAACATCTGATGTCTGAACGTCGGCTCTCTCGTATCGAACACCACTGCGATATGTTCAGGCTTCTCATCATCGAGGATCTTCATGAGAGAATTCACAAAGCCGAAGATAGCACTCGTGTTCTCTCCCTTGCTGTTGATAAGTGGACGACTGATAAACGCGTAATACGCACGGTACGCAAGCGCCATTCCGTCCAATAAAAACAATCTTTCCTTCTGGGGCATTAGGTACGCGCGAACGTGTAAGAGTTTATGGAGTCTGAGGAGTTTTAGGGCCTGTGGACTGCATCAGAGATGTCTCCGTCTCCACCCTGGTGATGGAAAGTTGACTATCCTGATGTGGAGATTCATCAAGTAGTCTCCAGAGAACCACGCTCATCGTCACAAGCATCACGCTGTTGACCATGAAAGTTGCTGTAATACCGAACTGCCCCGCAACGAACCCACCAATGACAGGGCCGATCATGTTGCCGAGAATCGTGAGGCTCGAAGCGATTGCAATAATCCCTCCCCGCCGATCAGGTGGGGCGTAGATATTTGTGAGAGAATAGAGAGTTGGCAACGCACCTCCTCTGGCAAAACCGAGCAGGGCCCGCAAAGCGCCAAGCTGAAAAAGGTCGACAACGAGCAAATGGCCTGCATACGAAACTCCCGTGGCAGCCATTGCGAAGCATAGATTCTTCTTGTATCCCTTCCGGTCATTCCGCTTACCCCACCATGGCGCCGATATGATCATGAACAAGCCAGCAATTGAAAAAATGCTTCCGGCGAGTGTTGAAATGAACCGCGTATCGGGGGTAAAGCTCTCGATAAAGATTGCAAAGATCGGCTCGATCATCAGAACGGATGCTTGCCCCACAACGAGAGTGATCGCGACCAACCGCAATTGCTTGTTAGATAACATGAAGCTATAGTTCTGTCGAACAGTGTAGGTCCTGCTGTCAAGAGCAACTCTTGAGACTTCAGTGACTTTCGTAACCACTGCAACACCGCCAACGATGCAGAGGAAGGCTGTAATGAGAAAGATCTCACGATATCCAATGAGGTCGGCAAGGACTCCGCCGACAAGTGGGCCGAGGACCATCCCTGCCGCAGAGGATGATTGCAGCACACCCATGGCATATCCGATCTTGTCCTTTGGCGTGTTCGTTGATACAAGAGCAAGCGCGGATGCTATGAAACCGCTAATAGCCCCCTGAAAAATTCTGAACACAAACAGTTGTGTGACATCTTGCGCAAATCCAATGAGTACCTGAGATAGGGCCAACCCAAAGATCGCACGGACAACCATGATTTTCCGTCCATAGCGATCTCCGAGATTTCCCCAGAATGGGATTGCGAGGAACGCAGAGATAAACGGGCCTGCGAACACCAGTCCGCTCCATCGGGCAATCTCCGACGGGTCCGTAACCCCAAGTTGTCTAACATAAAAAGGGAGGAAAGGGACGACGAGGTTCATCCCCACCATGGCGAGAAATTGAGTACCCCACAGGATATAGAGGTTCTTACGCCATAATTCCATGATCTATTGTTTCTTCTGCTTCAGTTGAGCGGTCTTCCAGGCCTGGAAATGTTTCAACAGACTTTTTCTGTAGATCGCGTCCGAAGAGATCCTCGTCTTCAAATAAAGTTCCTGTGCATCCTTGGGCCAGAAGACTATCGGCATCCACTGTTCGCCGATATAGCCGTTTGATTCCACGACAAGCTCGGATGTAACTGGGTTCCCGGCGAAGAACATGTACGGACTATCTTTGTCGTACTTGAAGATGCGCACGGAAGACAGACTGTCGAACGTAAAAGTCACCTCGCCGATAAGATTTCCGTTCTGTTCGTACAATCGTTTCCTGACGTTGTGGAACCCGGGGTTTTCCTTTTCGAGCTTTGCTCCATTCAGATAGCCGTCAATCAACTGCTTGAAGTCATCCGCGGAAAAATCCAGAGAGTCGTCCGTTTCGGAGAGAATGTTGATGAATCGGATGGTCGCCTCACCGGAGTGATCGGTCTTCAGTTTGATGTGGTACTCTTTGCTTTCAACTGTAAGACATGCGGAGATTGTGATGGTGGTGAACAAGATGATGATTGTTGAGAGAATGGGAAACCGCATGACACACAGACCGACGCAATATGGAACAAGGGCTGAAGGAATATAGCACTTTGAGGAAGGAATTGCAAAGGAACGCATCGGACAGAGTGTAGCGGACACGGCTTCGGACTTTCGTCGTTCGGGTAAGCCTATGTTAGCTATCTCCGCAATTGATTGTTCCCCCATTTTGCAGTATCTTTTCTCCCACACTAAAAAAAATCTCACCGGATAATCTTACTCGATGTTCGTAATTCGCCATGGCCGAGCGGAGACTAACAAGTCTCGACTTCTTCTTTCGTGCACGGTCGAAGGATGTGGGCGAACCGCTGCCATAGGTGACGATAGTCCGTTCCGATACTGGTGAGCATATCCAGACATACTTCCCCGAGGATATTCTTTTCCTCTACGCTCTTCACGCCATTCATTGAAGAGGATTTCAGGATTCTGTCCAAGCACTTTCGCCTGGAGAAAATTATTTCCCACGGTGTGAAGGCGTTGCTCAAATTACCAGGTGGCATCCTGCGGTCGGATCTGACTTTCTCGTGGTTCGGGTCTGTGTACGCGGGGTATACTGTCTTCCTTGCGAGAACTCTTGGCAAGAAGTCCATCATCATCGTAGCCGGCGTCGATGCATCAAAGGACAAGGAGATCAACTACGGGATCTGGCTCAGTCCGTGGAAGTCTGTCATTGTGAAGTATGCATTCCGTCATGCCGACCGACTCCTCGCCGTCGATCCTTTTCTGCAACGCGAAGTGATTCGACTTGCAGAATACAACGGCTCCAACAT
>JACQVJ010000242.1 GCA_016209805.1 Ignavibacteriota bacterium | reverse complement strand
GGAGAAACTCCTTGGCGAAGGAAAGGAAGAAGAGGCCGGAGTGCTTCTCCTGCGGGCTTCACGCGGACTTCCGAAACATCCTCGCCTGATGAAAGTATTCTCTGAACCCTCCAGCAAGAAGCTGGTACAACAGACTGAAATCGAATATCTGCGAGACCAGTCGCGCAGAATGCACGAGATTGATGATGAGCTTTACTACGCAATCGACGAAAAGAATCACCAGATCAACCTGACTGACAAGGGGAGGGATCTCCTTTCCGGCGCGGGTGCTGACAAAGATTTCTTCGTTCTGCCAGACCTGGGAACGGAGTTCAGCATTTTGGAGAATGATCCGAATCTCACCAAGGATCAGCTTCAACAGAAGAAGGACGAGTTGAATCTCTTGTACTCGGAGCGATCGGACAGAATCCACACTGTTACGCAATTGCTCCGTGCCTATTCGCTCTACGCGAAAGACGATGAGTATGTTGTCTCCGAGGACGGCAAGGTGATGATCGTCGACGAGTTTACGGGCCGGCTTCTTCCCGGTCGGCGCTATTCGGATGGGCTGCACCAGGCGATAGAAGCGAAAGAAGGCGTGAAGGTTGAGCGCGACATGCAGACCCTTGCAACGATTACGCTGCAGAATTATTTCAGACTTTACAACAAGCTTGCGGGTATGACCGGAACTGCTGAAACTGAGGCAGCGGAATTCTTTGACATCTACAAGCTTGATGTCGTGGTGATTCCGACAAACAAGCCGATGATCCGCGACGACAAAGATGATCTCGTCTACAAAACGAAGCGTGAAAAGTACAATGCAGTGCAGGAAGAGATTGAACAAATGCGCAAGGAGAACCGTCCTGTTCTTGTCGGTACGACAAGCGTGGACGTGTCCGAGACGATCAGCCGGATGTTGAAGAGGAAGAACATTCCTCACAACGTGTTGAACGCAAAGCAGCACCAGCGAGAGGCTGAGATCGTTTCGCATGCCGGTTTGCCGGGCTCCGTCACGATTGCCACCAACATGGCCGGGCGTGGGACGGACATCAAGCTCGGTCCCGGAGTGAAGGACGCAGGGGGCTTGCATATTATCGGCACCGAGCGGCACGAGGCGCGGCGCATTGATCGTCAACTCCGGGGGCGTTCCGGGCGACAGGGCGATCCGGGCTCGTCGCAGTTCTTCCTGTCTCTGGAGGACGACCTGATGCGTCTCTTCGGCAGCGACAGGATAGCCGGGATCATGGAGCGTATGGGGTTGAAGGAAGGAGAAGTTATCCAGCATTCGCTCATCACGAGGTCTGTTGAGCGTGCCCAGAGGAAAGTCGAAGAAAACAACTTTGCCATTCGCAAGCGACTCCTGGAGTACGACAACGTGATGAACCAGCAGCGTGAGGTGATATACTCTCGCCGTCGCCGCGCATTGCTCGGGGAGCGAATCAAAGACGATATCCTCGATCTCCTCGATGAGTTTGCCCAAGGACTTGTTGAAAAGTACTATGATGAAGGGGATCTTGAAGGATTGAAGGACGAGTTGCGATCCCAGCTTCTTGTCGATCTTAACATCACGCCTCAGCGGTTTCAGGATCTCGGACCCGATGGAATGAAGGCCGAGGTTGTTGCCGCGGCAAAGGAATTCTACAAAAGGAAAGAGCAAAAGCTGGGCGCTGAAATGATGGCGCAGATCGAGAAGCTTGTTGTCCTCCGTGTCATCGATGAGAAGTGGAAGGATCACTTGCGAGAGATGGACGATCTGAAAGAGGGGATCCATCTACGCGCGTACGGTCAGAAGGATCCACTGGTCGAATATAAGACTGAAGCATTCCGGATGTTCATTGAGCTGCTGAATCTCGTGAACTCTGAAACCGTGACGACCGTGTTCAAGCTGTTTCCGGCGCAGGCCCAGCAGCTACCTGTACGCGGTCCACAGCGTCCGCCGCGCCAGGACCAGATGCGCATCCAGCACGAGTCCACGCTCGGGATGGGGTTTCAGGCAAACCGTGAGCCGGTGGCCAGCGGCGCTGCGGGAAAAGCGCAAGAGGGTGCGCGTGCAGGAAAACCTCAGCCCATACATGTCGGCGAAAAGATCGGGCGTAACGATCCCTGTCCATGCGGAAGCGGAAAAAAATACAAGCATTGTCATGGAAGATAGTGTTCACGCCAAAGGAACAACAGAAGGACTCCGTCTATGAAAAAAATTGAGGCGATCATCCGTCCATTCCGGCTCGATGATGTTCGTGAAGCGCTTGCCGAAATCGGGGTGAAAGGGATGACCTTGACGGAGGTGAAAGGATACGGCCGGCAGAAAGGGCACACAGAACTGTACCGGGGATCAGAGTATCAGATCGATTTTCTGCCGAAGATCAAACTCGAAGTCATAGTTGCAGACAGCCTTGCCGACAAGGTGGTTGATACGATCATGAATGCCGCGAAGACTGGACAGGTCGGTGACGGGAAGATATTCGTGTCGAACGTTGACGATGTCATTAGGGTCCGAACGGGGGAATCGGGCGAGGACGCACTGTGAACAACTGCGCTATGAACTTTACCTATCTGGCCCCGTTCTGCTAACGGGGTTTTTTGTATGGAAGAAGAACTTCATATCTCCGAAGACTTTCGTTGTGGTTACGCAACAATCATTGGTGGGCCGAACGTCGGCAAGTCGACGCTGATGAATGCGTTCCTGCAGCAGAAAATTTCGATTGTCACGCCGAAGGCGCAGACCACACGCCATAAGGTTCTCGGAATTCTGTCAACCAATGAGTATCAGGTGATCTTTCTGGATACCCCCGGTTTGATCAAGCCAAAGTACCGCCTGCAGGAAGTGATGATGCAATTTGCCTCCTCGGCAATCGAGGACGCCGATCTCCTCTTACTGATGATTGACGCGACGAATCCCGGCACCGGTTCGGAATTTGCGACGAACGAGGCGTGGTCTGCGCTGAAAGGACTGAACAAGTCGGTCTTTCTTGTGATCAACAAGATAGATTTGGTGAAGAAGGCCGATCTCCTCCCTGTGATCGACAGTTGTTCGCGAGCATATCAGTTCAAAGAGATATTCCCGATTTCTGCGTTGACCCGCGAAGGGACGACGGAGCTGTTGAAGACGGTCGCAAATGAGCTTCCTCGTCATCCGCCATTATTCCCCCTCGATATCGTGAGTGAGCAGAACGAACGATTCTTCGTGAGTGAAATCGTTCGGGAGAAGGTGTTTCTGGCCACTCACCAGGAGATTCCATATTCCACGGCTGTGGATATTGTGGAATTCAAGGATCGAGAAGAGGGGAAGACTCTTATTCGTGCCGACATCTACGTGGAGAGAGATTCTCAAAAGGGTATTATCATCGGGAAGAGGGGAACGATGCTGAGAGCGATCGGCTCCTCCGCCCGACGGGAGATAGAGGAGTTCCTCCAACGGCCGGTCTTCCTCGACCTGCATGTGCGAGTGAAGAGGCAATGGAGGGAAAACGAGCAGTGGCTCAGAAGGCTTGGGTACTAACCCTGAGGCAGTTCACT
>JACQVJ010000236.1 GCA_016209805.1 Ignavibacteriota bacterium | reverse complement strand
CAATCTGCACTTCATGTCGGGAAGAGGACGAGGTCTGAAACATCGATCTGTGAAGGTGCAGTGTCAGTAAGCTACGCGGCTGTTGAGCTGGCAAGCAAGATTTTCGAGGATCTATCGAAGAAATCAGTACTGCTCATCGGCGCGGGTGAGACGGGGGAGCTGACATTGAAGCATCTGGTCTCCAAAGGTATCGGCCATATCAGGATTGCCAACAGGACGAGGGAGAAGGCCGAAGGGCTCGTCGCGAGCTTCGGCGGGACCGTTGTCAACTATGCCGATATGGTTGAAGCGTTGAAGACTACTGACATTGTTATCTCGTCTGTCAACAGTCCTTCCTACATTGTTCAGCCCGACGATGTTCAAAAGGTGATGAAGCAGAGATCGAACAACCCATTGTTTATCATCGATATTGGCGTTCCCCGGAACGTTAACCCCGCATCAAACAAAGTCGACAATGTTTTTCTCTACGATATCGATTCGCTCAGCACAATTGTTGATAAGAACCTGGAGAAGAGAAAAGCCGAACTCCCCAAAGTTACGAGGATCATCCGTGAGGAGATGGTAGAGTTCTTTCACTGGTACAATTCTCTGCAAGTCGGTCCAACAATACACGACCTGAGGGATGCGTTTGAGGCAATTCGTCGGCAGGAGGTTGAGAAAAATATCAATCGTTTCAACCCTGAAGACCGCGAATTGGTTGAGCTTGTCACCCGACGTATCGTCAACAAAATACTCCATCAACCCGTCACGAACTTGAAGCTCGGTGCTGAAAACGGCAGTCGCGGCGGCGAGACACATTCACGCATCAAGGCATTGCGTGAGCTTTTTGGGATCGGCAAGGATAAGCGTGAGGATCATGCGGCGTAAACGGCTCATCATCGGCAGCAGGGGGAGTGATCTTGCACTGTGGCAGTCCCGCTGGGTACAGGAGAAACTGAAGGAGCGATTCCCGGATTTAGAAGTCTCGATCGAGACCATTAAGACGAAGGGGGACAGAGTCCTCGATGCGCCGCTGTCGAAGATTGGCGACAAGGGACTCTTCACAAAGGAGATTGAAAATGCACTCATCGCCCGTGAGATCGATATTGCCGTTCACAGCCTTAAGGACCTTCCGACGCAACTCCCCGAAGATCTGAGGATCGGGGCGGTGTGTGAGCGCGAAGATGTCAGGGATGTGTTCATCCCTCATCCAACCAATTCTGTCGGGACTCTTCTGGATCAGCCAAGAGGAGCAAGAGTTGCGACCGGGAGTCTTCGTCGCAAGTGTCAGCTGCTGAATCTCCGTCCGGATGTAGAGATCATCGACATCCGGGGAAATCTCAATACTCGGATGAAGAAGTTAGATGAATCTGATTGGGCTGGAATGATCCTCGCACATGCCGGAGTTGTCAGACTCGGATGGCAGGATCGCATTGGCGAAGTGATTGACGTGGAGAAGATTCTTCCGGCGGTTGGACAGGGGGCGCTGGGCATTGAGATCAGAGAGAATGATCGAGAAGTGGAAGAACTGGTTGCAGTGTTGCACCACACAGCAACGGCGCAGGCCGCGATGGCTGAGCGTGCACTGCTTCGAGCGCTTGAAGGAGGCTGCCAGATTCCAATCGGCGCGTATACAAGGATCGAAACGGATGAACGGGGCGAGCGCCGCCTCGTGCTGGATGCAATGGTTGGTTCGCTTGATGGAAAGAGAATCGTGCGAGGAAAGCATCATGGCTATCCCTCAGAAGCCGAGAACATCGGAGAGAAGCTCGCTGATGTTCTCATTGCTGGCGGGGCCGATCGAATATTGAGCGAGATCCGTCTGGCAACCAGGCCCGTCCAACAGGTCGAGGTGTAGTGTTGCTTTCATGAGCCTGTCGAACAAACGGATCCTCGTAACGCGTCAGAAAGAGCAGGCCGCAGAGTTCGTGTCGGAGATAGAGGGACAAGGCGGTCGAGCAATTGTTGTTCCCATGATCAACATTGTTGATCCGGATTCCTGGGCCGAATGTGACCAGGCGCTCGTAAGGATCGAAGAATATCACGGCCTGCTGTTCACGAGTGCTAACGGAGCGGAGAAGTTCTTCAGCCGGTGTGAGACAATGGGCGTGGCTCTTTCCCGGTTGAGTGGTCTCGATGTGTATACCGTTGGGACGAGAACAAAGAAGGAGGTAGAGGAAAGGGGAGTCCGTGTCCGCTTTCTCCCTGAGCAATACTCATCGGCTTCCCTCGCAGAGTATTTCAAAGGGATGGACCTTGGTGGACGGAGATTCCTTCATCCAACAGGAAACCTCGGGAAGAGAGACCTGGACGAAAGCCTGAGGCAACTGGGTATCATAATAGATGTCATCCAGGTTTACAGGAATGAAGCGCCGAATGTTGCCGACGCGAATTCCATTCTTGACCTCCTCAAGGGCAAAGGATTAGAGGTCGTCACCTTCGCGAGCCCGTCTGCTGCGGAGAATTTTTCCAAGATTGTCCCCGCAGATGTGTGGGTTGACCATTTCTACTACACAAAGATTGCCGTTATCGGCCCGACGACGAGGGAAGCGGTCGTGAGTCTCGGATATCCGGCCGATATCGTTGCGAGAGAATCGACCGTGCGAGGACTGGTGGATGCAATATCAGCGTACTATGAAAACGCCAAATCATGAATGATCTTTTTTTGCGAGCTTGCAAGAGACAACACGTTGAACGAACGCCTGTCTGGATGATGCGACAGGCGGGACGGTATCTTCCTGAGTATAGGGCCGTTCGGGTGAAGAACGACTTTCTGACAATGTGTAAAACCCCGGAACTCGCAGCTGAAGTCACCATCCAACCTGTGGATATTATCGGCGTGGATGCGGCAATCATCTT